>JAHLLD010000003.1:300000-475162 GCA_020444325.1 bacterium | reverse complement strand
TCCACCGGGCAGTGTGCCGGTCAGACTGGGCGCCTCGGTGTCGCCGCCGGTGAAGACGATGACAGGATTGGGGCTGACCAGGTTCTGACACTCATCCTCAACCGTGTAGGTGTAGGTTGCGGTCCAAGCACAGTCGGTTCCCGAGACATCGGAGTTGATGAGAGTCGCGGTCACGATGCCGCAGTTGTCGGTGTACTGCGCGGCAATGAGCGCTTCGGCCGGAGCCGGCGTGGCATTGCTCTTGCAGAGATTACCCATGGGTCCACCGGGCAGTGTGCCGGTCAGACTGGGCGCCTCGGTGTCGCCGCCGGTGAAGGTCACGACCGCTGGCGACGCAAAGTTCTGGCATTCGTCTTGAATCGTGTAGGTGTAGACTGCTGTCCAGTTGCAGTCTGTACCCGTGACGTTCGAGGTGAGCAAGGTTGCTGTCACAATTCCACAATTGTCGGTGTACAGTGCAGCAATGCTGGCTTCTGTCGGAACCGGATATGCACCCTTGCAGTAATTGCCGACGGGTCCGCCTGGCAGCTGAGCGATCGGGGAGGGTGCCTCCGTATCGCCACCCGTGTAAATGACAACGAGGTTGCTTGCGAAGTTCTGGCACTCGTCCTCTACTTTATACTCATAACGGGCCTGCCAGTCGCAGTCTGTTCCCGTTACATCAGCGCTGAGCAGGGTAGCGGTCACGATGCCGCAGTTGTCCGTATACAGCGCGGCGATACTTGCCTCGGTCGGTGCCGCAGGTGCAGCACTCAGGCAGGCATTGCCCAGATCATAGCCCGGATTCGGACCAACGAACGAAGGTGCTTCATCGTCGCCTCCGGTGTAGGTGACTACCGCGGGTACACTGTTCTGACACTGATCCTGCACCGAGTACGTGTACTCTGCAGTCCAGTCGCAATCCGTGCCGGTGACACTGGAGTTGGTAAGCGTCGCCGTGACGGTACCGCAGTTGTCGGTGTACAGTGCCGCGATACTTGCCTCGGTCGGTGCCGCAGGTGCAGCACTCAGGCAGGCGTTGCCAAGATCTCCACCCGGGAGCGTGCCACTGAGGGTTGGAGCTTCCGTGTCGCCGCCGGTGTACGTTACGACCGGATTCGGTGTGACGAAATTCTGGCAGTCATCGCGCACCGTATACGTATACTCGGCTGTCCAGCTGCAATCATCTCCTGTGACAGAAGAATTGGTTAGAACGACGGTGATGTTGCCGCAGTTGTCCGTGTACTGCGCAGCGATCGTCGAGATACTGGGAGCGCCCGGTGCGTTGCTCATGCATACGTTGCCTTGCGGTCCTCCCGGGAGGGTGCCTGTCAGAGATGGTGCTTCGGAATCACCCACGGTGATTGTCTCGGAACAATTGTTCTCACAACCGTTCTGATCTTTTATATAGAGACTCAGAGTGTAAGAACCACTGCAGGCCATGGCGGCATCGACCGTTACGGTCTGCTGGTTGTTTGCGCCGATAATGCTGCCGTCGCCTGTGATGCCCCAGAGATATTCCTGCATGCCGGCAGGGGCGCTGTGTACGGTGGTCGCGCTAGGACAGACGGCATCCAGTGGCGTTATGGAGCATGCTGGCAGCGGATTCACTGTGACGTCGACTGTCGTGCTGTTGTCACAATCCGTCGCATCGTCTGTGACCGTGACGGTATACGTCGTGGTCGTCGTCGGGGATACGGTGATGCTCGGTCCGGTCAAGTTGCCCGGTGTCCACACGAAGGACGGTGATGAAGCATTGCTTGTTGCGGTCAGCGTCGATGAGTATCCAAAGCAGATCGCGGTGGGCGAGGCACTTGCCGAAATCGTGGGCAGTGGGAGTACCTCGATAGTAACATCGCAGTAGGGCGCCGGCGTCGAAAGCCCGTTTGCGTCCGTCAGGATGGCCTGGAACGTATAGAACCCTGGCGGCTGTCCGAGTGGATCGAAGTCGAAACTGAACGTCGTATTGTTTGGCGGCGTCCAACTCGATCCCTGGGGACCAGAATACGACCATGCGACGGTGTACGGCGGAGTCCCCTCTGCAATACGTGCTGCGGTTATGGTCACGGGCGAACCATCGTTACAGACTTCATCCACTGATGCCGTCACGGAACACTGGGGGGGCGGCACAAAATTGCCAAAGTTAATTCCGCCCTGCACGTTCGTTGCAATGAGATCCACTCCCCAGGACACGGGTGCATATCCCAGCGCAATCCCGGCTGCCGATGTTGGCATGCCGAGCACAGTCCCGCTATTGATACTTGACGAAGTCGTGGGGAAGGATTCATCCCACGTTGATGGGGGGGACTGGCCGAATGCAGCATAAGGATAGTTCGGCGGTGGCGCCGAAGTCGGTGTGGGCCCTTGATACTGCTCACTGACGACGTACGCGCCTCCAGGCAGTCCTGAAAGGCTGTAGGCGCCGGTATTATCCGTCACGCGTGTATAGTAGACGGGTGTTCCGCCTACGTTGGTAGTAATATAGATTTCCCAGCCTTCGAGTACGGGCTCTGATCCATTTTGAATACCATCTGCATTGGCATCGTAGAATTTCAAACCAGAGATCTGACCGATTGGTGCAGGCGGTATCGGAATCGAAACTGTTCTGCTCCCTGGACCGACAAGTGTTGTATGTCCAGAGGACCCGGGAACAAATCCTGAACCGTCCCTCGAATCATTGCTGAACGGAGGATTGGCGTAGAGATATCCGCCCCAATCATCTGTCGGTGAAGTATTCAACTGGCTCTGCAGAGAAAGACTCCAGATGAATGTCTGCGACAGGTGCAGACAGAAATAGATCTGCAGATCACCCTGATAATTCGCAGGAACGCCACCACCAACGGTACCACCGGCGTTTCGCAGGTCATCGTAGGTTATCGTGAAGCAGCGAAACGATTCGGTCTCCGTTCCGATGCTACCGTACTGTAACGGGGTAGTAGTCAGGTCGCGGTTCATCTGCGCATTTGGCAGATTCAGGAGTTTCCATGCGCCGGCTCTCGTGCCGCCCCAGACGTTTGCATCCTGGCAGTTCTGTGCGGCGGACAGTTCCAGAGCGCTCGTTAAGGGACAAGGGGCTCCGTTCAATGGATGCGGATCAGGTGGAGCCGGCCAGCCGTAACTGCTGGTTGATCCCACTCCAAGAGGGAAGTACAGAGAATTCGATGTACCAACCTGTATCCCTCGCACAAGGTCCACGAAACGTGCTGCAGGATTTCCCTTGGTGAAATCATAACTGATTTTGATGTCGGAAAAATTCGCGCTGCCAACAGTCATGTCGACATTTTTAAGAGTGAGGCAGTAAGGTACCCACTCGCCCTCATCCCAGGCGTTGCCGAGATTACCCGTCACCCAGGTTATCTGGGAGACGTTCCCCTTATTGTTCACAGATGCGCGGAATCCTTCGTAACGGTCCACCCCCCATCCATTTTGTGCTTGTAAGGGGATCGCCATCGCCAATAGTGCAGCGACGACAAACCCGGTTGTCGCGAGTTTCATGATTTCCTCCTCAAACAGTAACAGAATCATACCGGTAAACATGATGCGTCGTTTCCAGTGCATTCGTGAGCATGCGACGGGGGCATGACTCATGTTGACAACGCATCGCTTTGCTGCGTGAGTACGGGCTGAATTGGTTTCAGCGCCATACAGACAGAGCAATCATCTCTCCGAAGGGGAGAGGACGTCGAGTTTTTATCGAGACGGTCGCAAAGCTGCTCGGGACGGGTACGTACAAACGCGCAGGAACGGTCTCATCCGCCGTGCAGCAAAGAACGTTTCGTCCGGGCTTGAGTACTTGTGTATGAAAGACTCCGGGAAAGTGTACAATAATTCCCTAAATGTCAAGATCAGGGGAAATAAATCTTGTACTCTGAAGAGAGGGTGCCAAAGAGGTAGAAACGACGACACCCCACGCGATGTGGGGTGCCGGGAATTTCAAAGGGAGGGGATGTGACCGGAGCGCGGTCCAGACAGGATACCAGTCCGCGAGGCAAGGGCTGATCAGCTGCGATCAGCGCCGCAGTGGAGTTCCTCTGCGCTGCTTACCCCGTCGGGAAGTTCTGCTTCTTCGATTAACATGATGGGAATATCGTCCTCTATGCGGTAGCGGGCGCCGCAACTCGTGCAAACGAGTTTGCCGTCTTCCTCGCGGAGGGGAGATTTTCCAATGGGACAGGCAAGTATTTCAAGAAGGTCTTTGCTGATCATTGTCTCAACCGTATGTGTTTTCAGATACCTGGATGAAAATTAGCGCGTGGAGTCGCAAAAAACAATCGCGCGGGAAGTCCCGAAGAACGACCCGCGCGACTGCTGTCTTGGAGTGAGAGGTTATTCTTTCTTGTCGTCGTCGACGACTTCGTAATCCGCATCCTGTGCACCTGCCTCACCACTGTCGGCTCCGGCATCGGCACCGCCCGCCTGTCCGCCGTCCTGCGCTCCCGCGCCGGACTGCTGCTGGGCATTCTGATACATTTTCGTGGACGCTTCGTTCCATGTTTTGTTCAGTTGTTCCATTGCTGCCTTGATATCGGCGGCGACGTTGGATTTGATTGCTTCCTCGAGTTTTTTGCTTTCTTCTTCGAGCTGCGACCTGGTTGCGTCGTCAAGCTGATCCTTGAATTCCTCGAGCTGCTTCTTCGTCTGGAACACGAGGGAGTCGGCCTGGTTGCGGAGGTCGATATCCTCCTTGCGCTTTTTGTCTTCCGCGGCGTGTTCCTGTGCTTCGCGCTTCATCTTGTCGACTTCGTCTGATGAGAGTCCACTTGAGGACGTAATGCGAATGCTCTGCTCCTTGTTCGTGGCTTTGTCTTTCGCATGCACGTTCAGGATACCGTTGGCATCGATGTCAAAAGTGACTTCGACCTGGGGCACGCCGCGCGGTGCGGGGGGAATGCCATCGAGATGGAAGCGTCCCAGCGTACGGTTGTCGTTGGCCATGGGGCGCTCGCCCTGAAGCACATGGATTTCAACGGAGGTCTGACTGTCGGCCGCCGTGGAAAACACTTCGCTCTTTTTGGTCGGAATCGTGGTGTTCGAGGAGATGAGCGTGGTCATCACGCCACCGAGCGTTTCGATGCCGAGGGAGAGCGGGGTCACATCGAGAAGGAGGACGTCACTGACGTCGCCCGCAAGCACGCCACCCTGGATGGCTGCACCGACGGCGACGACTTCATCAGGATTCACGCCCTTGTGCGGTTCGCGTGCGAACAGCTCCTTGACGACATCCTGCACACGCGGGATGCGCGTGGAACCACCGACGAGGATGACTTCATCGATATCGCCGGGCGTGAGTCCGGCATCCTTCAGCGCTTCCTTGCAGGGTTCAACAGTGCGCTTGACCAGGTCATCGGTCAGCTGCTCGAACTTCGTGCGGGTCAGCGTCGTGTTCAGATGCTTCGGACCTTCGGCCGTTGCAGTGATGAACGGCAGGTTGATTTCGGTCTGCATGAGTGTGGAGAGTTCCATCTTTGCCTTTTCGGACGCTTCACGCAGGCGCTGCAGCGCCATGGCATCCTTACGCAGGTCGATCCCTTCTGCGGTCTTGAATTCGTCCGCAAGGAAATCGATCAAACGCTGATCGAAATCGTCACCACCGAGATGTGTATCACCGTTGGTGGACTTCACTTCAAAGACGCCGTCGCCGAGCTCGAGGATGGAGATATCGAACGTACCACCACCGAGATCGTAGACTGCGATTTTCTGCTGGGCGTCCTTTTTATCGAGTCCGTATGCCAGCGCGGCTGCCGTCGGCTCGTTGATGATACGGCGGACGGTCAGACCCGCGATCTCACCGGCATCCTTCGTTGCCTGGCGCTGAGAGTCATTGAAATACGCCGGCACGGTAATGACGGCTTCGGTGACCTTCTCGCCAATGTACTCTTCGGCCGATTTCTTCAATGCCTGCAGTATGACAGCACTCAGTTCGGGCGGAGAGTACACACGATCGTCGATTTTCACGCGTGCCGATTCGTTGTCTCCGGAAATGACGTTGTATGGAACTTCCTCGATCTCATGGGAGACCTCGTCGAAACGGCGACCCATGAAGCGTTTAATTGAATACACGGTGTTGTGGGGATTCGTGACAGCCTGCCGTTTAGCGGCGTTGCCAACGACACGTTCACCGTCCTTTTTGAAACCGATCATCGAGGGCGTTGTGCGTCCTCCATCGGAATTCGGGATAACCGTCGGGGTGCTTCCTTCCATGACAGCGACGACGGAATTGGTAGTCCCAAGGTCTATTCCAATGATTTTACCCATGAATGCTCACTCCTTTAAGTCTTTATGTTGTAAATGCAGATTAGTCAATGGTGATGGTTCGTTCCGCAGAGCCTTTTGCTGTCTTCAGGCGCATGACAACGGAAAGGACGCCGTCCTTCATCGTCGCGGACAGGCTGTCCGGGTCAATATCGCTGCCAAGCGCGACCTCGCGGTCAAAACCTCCGAAAGAACGTTCGCCACGCACAACTTTCACCTCTTCCTCCGATACCGGCGCATTCTTACTGCCCTGGATGCGCAATACACCGTCGGTAAAGGAAAGCTGCACGTCGCTTTTCACCATGCCGGGGAGCTCAGCGCTCACATGGATTTCATCGCCCTTGCGGTAAATATCAATTTTCGGTTCAAAACCCTTGCCGAATTCAAAGGAAAAGGTTTCAGGAAACTCGTCCGCAAACTTTCGCATGCGCTGGCTCAGATACTCAAGCTCTTTCATCGGGTCAAATTTGATATGCGGCATGGTGTGCTCCTTCGCGTTAAAAAAGTTCATACGTACTGATGCAAACACTGTACCAACCCGCTTTCCGAGTGAAAACGCCATGCACGCATGACAGCGCTGTCAAGATTGTTGCCTCCGTGTCAGCCGGGACTGCCATAATGGCATGAGCTGTGGCAGTTCGCATGTTGTTCAACAAATGCGCTCACACTGCTTTTCATTGTTTTCCAGCGCCGTCTTTCCTAAATTAGCTGAATAAGAACATTGCACTGCACCGGGCCGGGGGGGCACGCCTGAACAATCGCACGAGGGGCCAGTTGTGGTGCATGCTGTATTTGATAGTCACAACATGCGCTCGATGAATATAAAATTACCTGAAGGGATGCTGAAGCGGCTTGGAGAGCTGGCCGCGGAGGAGGGGGTTCTCCTGCACGTCGTCGGTGGTTATGTGCGTGACGTCCTTCTCGGACGTCCGACCAGGGATATCGATATTAGCGTCGTGGGAGACGGTGTTGCCTTTGCCCGCAAAGTACACGAGGTCTTTTCCTCCTCGAAAGTCGTGACGTTTGAGAAGTTCGGTACAGCCCGCCTGATGATTGACGGGACCGAGATCGAATTCGTTGGAACACGGCGTGAGGAATATCATCCGGATTCCCGCAAACCGGTGGTGTCTGTGGGGACGATAGAGGATGATCTTCGGCGGAGGGATTTCACCGTCAATGCCATGGCGGTGTCGCTGATGCCGGACGGATTCGGTCAGCTCATAGATCCGCACGACGGTATGGCGGATCTGGAGAAAGGGCTATTGCGAACCCCGCTGGAGCCTGCAGCCACCTTTTCCGACGATCCTCTGCGCATGATGCGGGCATTTCGCTTTGCCGCACAGCTTGAGTTCACGCTTGCGCCGGATATTCTCGCTGCCGTCCGTGAGATGAAGGAGCGCATTACGATTGTGTCCATGGAACGCATACGTGATGAGTTTTTGAAAACGCTGGCATGCGACAGGCCCTCGCTCGGGTTCGCGCCGATGCTGGAAAATGGACTGATGGAATTCATTTTCCCGGAATTTCACACTCTGGCTGGCGTAGATCAGCGCTCGGTCGAGTATCCTGACGGTGTTCGGAACTTCCATCACAAGGACGTCTTCTATCATACACTGAAGGTGCTCGACAATCTCTGCGGTGTGAGTGATAATATCTGGCTGCGTTTTTCCGCCATTTTGCACGATATCGCGAAACCCAGGACGAAAGATTTTGTCAAAGGTACCGGATGGACGTTTCACGGGCATCCCGAAGTCGGCGCGCGCATGGTGAAACCCATATTCCGGCGCATGAAACTGCCACTCGAACCTGTTCCTTTCGTCCGCAAAATGGTGCTGCTGCACCTGAGACCCATCGCTCTGATCAACGAAGAAGTCACCGATGCCGCCATGCGGCGGCTGCTTTTCGATGCCGGCGAGGATCTGGATGAACTTCTCAAGCTCTGTCGCTCTGATATCACGTCGAAAAACCCCAAACTGGTCAAGCGCTATCTGCGCAACTACGACAATCTTGTCGAACGCCTGCTTGAGGTCGAAGAGCGTGACAGGCTCCGCAACTGGCAGCCGCCGGTGGACGGGGAGACTATCATGAAGGTGTGTGGGATCAAGCCCGGAGTGGCCGTCGGTGTACTGAAAACGCGCATCGAGGATGCCGTGCTTGACGGTATTATCCCCAACGACAGGGATGCCGCGCTGGCGTACTTAGAGAAAATCAAGGATGAGGTTCTCAGCCAGCCACTGCGGAAAAAGCCGCGTTCAAGAAAGAGTCAGCTGAAAAGTCTGCCCGATACCCTGAAGGAATGAAACTTTCATACACCAAATTCGTCTGTTACTGCGGGTGCCGACACATCGCATCTGCCCAATCAGCACAGGACAACCCACGCACATGAATCGCTATCGGACAATCATCGCTCTTGTCGCCGCAGTAATCTGCGCGATTCCCGCGCAGGCGCAGACGACGGCACAGGGTGCGTACACGCTGGACCGCTGCGTTGAAACAGGACTGAAGCATAATATTGAGGTCCTTCGAGCGGAAAACAGCGTCGATCGCAGTAAAACTTTCCGGAAACAGGCACTCGGTGACTTTCTGCCGAGTCTCTCCGCCCGCGGGAGCTGGACGCGCTATGATCGCGACCAGATCGGTATTCGCGGAAACGAGCTTTTCACGTCGCGGAATTCCTACTCCTACAACGTCGAGGCCGGGTTGACGGTATTTGACGGTCTGCGCAATTTCAATACGGCAGACCAGAGTCTTCTCGATTACAAAGCGTCAGAGCAGGGATTCAAGCGCACCAAAGAAAACATCGTTTTTCTCGTGCAGCAGAGCTTTTTCAATGTGCTGCGTTTCGAGCAGCTGGTGCGCGTCGCGGAAAGCAATCTCGAGCGCAGCCGCGGTCAGCTCGATCGCATCAAGGAGATGAATGCGGTAGGATCCGTGCCGCAGGCGGATGTGTACCGGCAGCAGGTGACCGTCGGCAATGACGAACTCGCCGTGATCGAAGCCGAGAACAACGCAAGCAATGCGAATGTGGATCTTCAGGCGTTGCTCGGTATTTCGCCACGTCCCGATTTCGCTCTTTACAGCGGTGATGTTCCTGAAGAGATTACGACCACGGAAATGCAGTCATACCGCGCATCTCTGTCAGACTTCGAGGAAATGGTGGCGACGGCACTTGAAACCCGGTCGGACATGCGGCAGTCGGAGCTGACCGTGGAGAGTGCCGAGAAAGGCGTGTCTATCGCATCGTCGGGACATTATCCCCAGGTGAATGCGTTTGCGCAGTACACCTGGAATAATCTTGCGCTGGAGGCCTTCGACCAGTACGATCGATTCTATTACGGGATCAGCATCAGTTTGCCGATATTCTCCAATTTCCAGATTTCCTCCAATGTCCAGCGTTCTGAAATTGCGCTCAAGGATGCCGAGTACACGCGTGAACAGCTCCGCCGCCGCATCGCCACCGATATCATGCGTGCACTCAATGATCTCGAAGCGGCGGAGAAAAACGCGGAGATCAGCCAGAAAAAATTGCAGTCCGCCCGAGAGGATCAGCGTATCGCGCAGGAACGATACAACCTCGGTGCCGGTACGCTGCTTGACATGATTACCGCCAACGCGAATTTCACGCTGGCGGAATCCGATGTCGTCAATGCGCGTTACAATTACCTGGTTGCGCGCAAGCAAATGGACTATCAACTCGGTCGCATACAGTACTAACTAACAGAGCTTCAGAGGCATCCCACATGGCCAAGAACGGGAAAAACAGGAAGAAGAAAATCATTATTTTCTCCGCGCTCGGCGTGCTGCTCGTCATCATCGTCGTTGCCGTTATTCTCGGCAGCAAAAAAGACGACATCATCGTCGTGCAGACAGAGAAGGTCGAGCGCCGTACCATCACCCAGGTCGTTGAAGCGACGGGGAAAATTCAGCCGCAGACACAGGTGAAAATCAACGCCGAAGTCAGTGGCGAAATTATCGAACTGCCTGTCGAGGAAGGGGACGAGGTCACGAAAGGACAGCTTCTCGTGCGCATCAAGCCCGATACGTACAAGGCGCAGCGTGATCAGAGTATCGCGAATTTGAATCGGACCAAGGCCATGCTCGTGCAGCGCCAGGCGGATTTTCGCAAAGTGGAAAGTGAATTCAAGCGGCAGCAGGAGCTGTTCAGTAAGGGACTGGTGTCGGAAGCTGATCTCGAGTCGATCAAGAGCACGTTTGAAGTGGCCAGGGCCAATGTCGATGCCGCCCGTTTCGACGTGCAGAACGCCGAGGCGACACTCTCGCGCGCGAAAGAAGACCTGAACAAAACCGCGATTTATTCTCCGATCAACGGCGTCGTCACGCAGCGCATCAGCAAGCTGGGCGAGCGCGTCTCCGGATCCAGTTTTACGCAGGGAACCGAGATCATGACGGTGAGCGACCTTTCCATCATGGAGGCGCGGGTCGAGGTCAATGAGAATGACGTGGTGCTGATCAGCCTCAACGATACCGCACGTATCGATGTGGATGCCTATCCCGACCGACTGTTCAACGCGACGGTGTATCAGATCGCCAACACGGCAACGACCACCGGACTCGGTACGCAGGAGGAAGTGACCAACTTCGAGGTACGCCTCATCATCAATACCGAGAATGAAATTTTCCGTCCCGGTATGTCCTGCTCTGCCAACATCGAGACCGACACACACAGCGATGCGCTCTCCGTACCGCTGCAGAGTGTCACCACGCGTGAACGCAAGGAGGACAAGGGCGAGGAAGGAATGGACAGCGACGAGGAGTACGGCGACGTGCAGATCGAAGGCATCACGGACCGTGAAGAAAAGCGTCGCGACAAGCCGCAGGAAGTCGTATTCGTTATCGAAGAAGGATTCGCGCGGAAAAAAGTTGTCGAAACCGGTATCTCCAGCGATTCGTATATCGAAATCCTCAGCGGTATCGACGAGGGGGATGAAGTGGTCAAGGGCAGCTACCGGGCCATCAGCCGCGAGCTCAATGACAGCTCGAGGGTTCGCATCGACAACAAGGTTACTCGCAAGCAGTCGTTCAGCAACTAACGGAAACTTCGCATGGCATTGATTCATATCAAGGACGTCGTAAAAACCTACGACATGGGTGCTGAACTCGTACATGCACTCTCCGGCGTTTCCCTCGACATCGAGGAGAACGAGTACGTCGCCATCATGGGACCCTCGGGTTCGGGGAAGTCCACTCTGATGAACGTTGTCGGCTGTCTCGATACACCGACCTCGGGATTGTATGAGTTCGGGGGACAGAATGTGGGTGACCTCGACGACAATGAACTGGCTGAGATCCGGAATCGTAAAATCGGTTTTGTGTTCCAGACCTTTAATCTTCTTCCACGCTCTACCGCATTGCATAACGTGGAACTGCCGCTGATTTACGCCGGTGTTCCTGCCTCTGATAGAAAAGAGCGGGCGGAGGCGTCACTGGTTGCCGTCGGTCTGGGTGATCGCATGACGCACAAGCCGAATGAACTTTCCGGCGGTCAGCGTCAGCGTGTCGCCATCGCGCGGGCGCTGGTGAATAATCCATCCATTATCCTCGCGGATGAACCGACGGGTAACCTGGATTCGAAAACCGGTATCGAAATTATGCAGTTGATGGTGGATCTCCACGAAAAAGGGAACACCATTATCCTGGTGACGCATGAAGAAGATATCGCATCGCATGCCCATCGCATTCTCCGGCTCTTCGACGGTAAAATTGCCAGCGACGAGAAAGTGGAGAATCCGATGACGTACGCAGTATCGGAGTAACCAGATCATGCTGACACTTCACGATTTCAAAGAGGGCATTCGAATTGCGCTGACAGCGATTGGCGCGAACAAGCTGCGCTCTGTTCTCACCACACTCGGAATCGTGATTGGCGTCGTGGTTGTCACCCTGATGGCCACCGTGATTGAAGGACTCGGGGCGGCGCTCGACAAGAGCATTTCCTCACTCGGGACGGACGTGTACTACCTGAGTAAGTGGGACTGGTTCGGCGGGGAGTGGTGGAAAGCGCGCAACCGCAAGGATGTGACCGTCGAGCAGGCGGAAGAACTCAAGGATCGCTTCCAGCTCGCCGAAGCCGTCGTGCCTGTCGTCAGTACCTGGCAGCGCACCATGAAATACAAGAACCGGTCGGTGAAGGGCAACGTCAATGGGACCGTCCCTGAATACGAGATCACTTCAGGTGTCGTGCCTGAGGAAGGACGGTTCTTCAACCTCTACGAATCGAACGCAGGGCGTCCCGTCTGCGTCATTGGTTATGATGTTGCCAACAATTTGTTTGAGCGTGAGGATCCGATCGGGAAAACCATAAAGATCTCAGGCTACAGTTATCGCGTCATTGGTGTCTTTGAAAAGGAGGGAGATTTTCTCGGGACCAGCATGTTCAGCAAGGACACGCAGGCCTTTATTCCCATGGAAAATTTCCTGAAGATTTTCGGCACCAATCGAAGCATAGATATCCACGTGAAAATGCGTGAAGGGGTGGCGAAGGAGGACGCGAAGGCGGAAATGATCGGAGTGTTCCGAAGTATTCGCGGGGTCCCTCCAGGAGAGGAAAACGACTTCGGCGTCAATACGCAGGATTTTCTCAAACAGGTATTCGATGGCGTGGTCAGTACCATCGGTGTGGTCGGTTTTCTCATCACATCGCTCTCTCTGCTTGTCGGCGGCGTCGGCATCATGAATATCATGTTCGTGTCCGTCAAGGAGCGGACCAAGGAAATCGGTACCCGCAAGGCACTCGGTGCAAAGCGCCGCTCCATTCTCTTCCAGTTTTTGATCGAGGCCGCGACGATCTGTCTGATCGGCGGCATACTTGGACTGGCCATTTCCTGGCCGCTCAGTTTGATTATCGACGAAGTTCTGCCATCGAGCATGCCGCTCTGGGTGGTCGGACTTTCCATGTCCATTTCCATCGCTGTCGGACTCATCTCGGGCATCGTGCCTGCGTACACAGCGGCGAAGATGAATCCCGTCGACGCCCTTCGCTACGAATAGCGAGGTTCCCATGCAAATCGGTGAAAGTATTACCACCGCCTGGCAGATGCTGCGAGGCAACAAGTTGCGCTCCTTTCTCACCCTGCTGAGCATTGCCATCGGGGTGTTCTCCATTATCTCTGTCATGACTTCGCTCGGAGCCCTGCAGAACAGCATCGAGGGGGGACTCAGCGCGCTCGGTGCCAACACCTTTCAGGTGCAGAAATATCCGAACAACCAGGGGGGCGGACCGGAATGGCACATGCGCATGCGGAACCGGCAGGATATCACGTATCAGCAGGGACTCGCGGTGGCGCAGCGGACGCAAGGCGCGAAGGCTGTCGGACTCGAGGTCTGGAAATTCGGTTTTGAGGTCCGCTGGCAAAAGCGCACGACCAATCCCAACATCTCCGTGGCAGGGGAGACGCCCGCCGGACTCGTGACGAATCAGTGGGACATTGACCAGGGGCGGCCCATCATGCAGTCGGATCTCGATCTGACAAGGAAGGTTGTCGTGCTGGGCTACGATCTCAAGCGCATCCTCTTCCCGCCATCGTACAATCCTGTCGGCGAGGACGTTGTGCTCGGGGGTGTGCATTACAAAGTGATAGGGACGCTGAAACAACGCGGTGGTTTTTTCGGAAACCAGGACCGCTATTTCATCATTCCCATCACGACATTCTTCGAGCGCTTCGGAAAAAACCGCTCAATACATATCATGGTGCAGTCGGAGTCCCGAGAAAATTTTGCTGATGTCCGTGACAACGTCATTGGCATTCTGCGTGCCGTGCGTGACGTGCCTCCGGGAGAGGAAAACGACTTCGCGATATTTTCCAACGAATCCGTCATCCGTCAGTTCAATGAAACAACATCGATGGTGCGCATCGGTACACTGGCAATTGCTGCGGTCGCACTGCTCGCTGCAGGCATTGGCATCATGAATATCATGCTTGTTTCCGTGACCGAGCGCACGAAGGAAATCGGTGTGCGTAAGGCCGTCGGAGCCACGCGATCGTCCATCGTCTCGCAGTTCCTTTCAGAGGCTGTGGTGATCTCCGTGCTCGGGGGACTCGTGGGTATCGTGCTTGGACTTGCCGCGGGCAACATACTCGCCGTGGCGCTGGAAATTGATCCCGTCGTCGAGATCGGATGGATCGCGGGTGGCATTCTGATCTGTTGCTTTATCGGGGTTGCCTTCGGCACATATCCTGCCTGGAAGGCGTCGAATCTCGATCCCATCGACGCGCTTCGCTACGAGTGAAATGCGCTCTCGGGAATGAAGAATACATAAAAATCCATAAGGGGAATTTCTTTGCGGGCAACGCTGTTTTCTTCGTATTATGTGAAGGCAGTTTATCGTAGTAAGTCCCTATGGATAAAAAAGATATCAGGAAGTCAACACGAAGGCAGCGCGCTCCCGAGCACGACGTTCGGTTCTGTCTTAACTGCAACGATATGGATGACCTGGCAACGAGTGATGAAGCGACTCATCTCGACCAGTTGCAGGATCGATTCCGCAATTGCAACGAGACAGGAAATTTCGATGGAGATATCTGTTCACGACTCTTCGTGGCCGATGATGAAATCGATGATCCGGATCTCTTTGCGGATGAGGACGAAGACTCGTAGTTTGGCTTCCATGAAAACGCCCACCTTCCTTGCCCTCTGCTTTCTTGCAGTGTTTCAACCCGCATATTCGCAATCCGGTGATTCCTCCGTCTTTCATGAAAGTCGCCTGCTGTTTGCGCCGTTGCAGGCTTCGCATCTCGAACCGCGTGTCGGACTGACTCGCCTTGTACAGAACGAGCGCCTGCGCCTCGACATTGGCAATTCCATCGACATCGCGACATGGAAAGATGTGTTTGGTGGTGCTGACATGGCTATCGGTGCGGATTTCTTTACATGGACCTCATTGCGGCAGGAAAAGGATTTCCATTTCCCCGTTGATGCCGTCGATTATCTTTTCGGACTCAATGCATCGTACCGACGCAGTCTGTCGACGGATGCCGTACTTTCTGCTCGCCTGCGTATCTCTCACATCAGTGCGCACCTGGTGGACGGGAGCTTCGATAAGGACATCGGGGCGTGGCGGGAACAGCTGCCCCGTGTGTACAGCAGGGAATTTTTCGAAGGCATCGTTGCGCTTGAATATCTTCGCTGGCTGCGCGTGTATGCCGGACTTACGTACATCTATCACATTGATCCACCTGATCTCGGGAAATGGCATCCACAGGGCGGCGTCGAAGCCGCGTGGATTTCTCCCGCCGGACTTCCTTTCCATCCATACGTCGCAGTCGATGTGCGCGCCATGGATGTGCATGGGTGGGGTGCAGCGGTTTCCACGCAGATCGGCGTGAAGATCGGTCGCTGGCGTGGCAGCGGGGTGGATGTGTTCATCGCCTACTATGAAGGGAAAAGTCAGCACGGTGAGTATCACGATCGCAACTGGGCGTACTGGGGACCCGGGTTTAATATTTCATTCTGAAAGCGCAGCGGACTGTGGTCCGCATCACGCAGGTGTCACTATCACAACCATATCGTCACGCAGTCTACCGTCTGCAATCCGAGCTGCCCCGCATGTACCCGGGCGTGCAGCATCGTCTGCGTGACGCCTCATCCCTGGCTGTCACGATAGACGACGGTCCGGCGTCACATCCTGTCGACGCATTGCTCGAGCTGCTCGATAGTCAGCGTATGCTGACGACATGGTTCTTCAGCGGGGAAGCGGTACGCAGATTGCCCGAAACAGCTCGTGCCATCGTCGATGCGGGTCATGAGGCAGCAACGCACGGCAATGCGCACAGGGGAATCCTTCGTTTCAGCGACCAGAAGTTGCGAGACGACATCGCGCGGTCTCTCGACAGCATTGAGAACGCGACGGGCGTGCGTCCCACCATCTATCGTCCTCCGTACGGACGCATCCTTCCGCGTCAATTGTCCATCGTTCGCGCACTCGGTTGCAGAACGGTCCTGTGGTCACAGCTGCCGGGAGACTGGAATCATCGTTTGCCGCAGGCGCTGCTGCGACAGCGGCTCGCGCGTCTGCGGGGTGGGGATATACTCGTGCTGCACGACCGCGAGCACAGGCGTCAGCAGTTGATGCAGAATCTCCGCATCGTCGCTTCGGTACTCCGAGGAAAGCACCTGCATACAGTGCCTCTCGGAGATGGGGAGCGTTTGCCATGATGTGGCTGTATTTCATATTGCTTGTTGCGTACCTGCTCAAGATCCTGCTGTTCTATTCCGGTGCACGCAGAGCGACCAATAAACGTCTTTCCGAAGAGCTGCCATCGGTTTCCGTAATCGTGGCTGCCAGAAACGAAGAACACAACATCGGCGTTTGCCTCGATAGTCTTGCGGAACTGGAATACGCTGGCAGGATGGAGATCATTGTTGTTGATGATCAGAGCACCGACAACACCGGTGTACTGATTGACGAATACGCGGTGCGTGTTCCTCACCTGCGCAAACTGCGTACGGAAGGCAGCGTTCATGGTCTGCGTGGCAAGGCAAACGCCATCACGCAGGCTATTGAAGCCAGCAGTGGTGAAATCATCCTTACCACCGATGCCGATTGCCGGGTATCTCCTCGATGGGTGCAGGAAACTGTCGCACAATATGATGCACAGACCGGGTGTGTCTGCGGTGTGACATTGATCGAATTTGATTCCGTGTTCACGGGAATGCAGAGCGTGGACTGGGCGTACCTGCTCACCATCGCATCCGCCGGTGTGGGCTGGGGATATGCGCTCAGTGCGGTTGGCAACAACATGTCCTTCCGACGCCAGGCCTATGATGATGTGGGCGGGTATGAAGGCGTCGGCTTCAGTGTGACGGAGGATTTCATTCTCTTCAAGGCCATCGCATACGAAACTGATTGGACCGTGCGCTATCCGGTTTCCCCCGACACACTAGTCTGGTCCAAGGCCTGCGCCAACGCACGCGAACTGTACCGGCAGAAAAAACGATGGGGAAAGGGCGGCCTCGATATTCATCCCGTAGGCTTCGGTATCATGAGCATTGGCTGGCTGATGAATGCTGCCATACTGGTGCTGCCGTGCATCGGACTCCCACTCTGGAGTTGGCTGATCGGGGTCGCCGGCAAATTCGCGGGAGATGCGCTTCTGCTTTCATTTCCTTTCCGCATGCTGAAGCAGCGGAAACTGTTTCGATATTTTCTTATCTTCGAAGTGTATTACCTCCTCTACGTAACGATTCTCCCGTTTGTCGTGGTCTTCGGCGGACGTGTGGTATGGAAGGATCGAAAGCTCTGATGGCCTCTGTGCCGGAGCAGGGGAGTTGTTCTGGCCTGATCATTTTCCTGGAGTTCCCGCATGCGTTGCGCAACAATTCTGCTGCTGCTCACTCTTTTGTCTTTCCCCGTCCGTACCCTCGCACAAAGTGACATCCCGATGAAGCTCACCTGTTCGCACGCTTCGGTGGTAAAATCCGAGGTGCGTTCCGTGACGGAGGGCGATCCGATGTTGCTGACGACGACACCCGTCAATCAGAAAGGGGAGCATATCCCCGGACTCAAACCCTCCGATTTCAGTATCACCAAAGGCAGGAAAGTCGCGGAGATTCTTTCCGTCGAGGAAATCACGGCTGTCGAGAATACGGTGATGCGCATCATTTTCATGGTGGATAACAGCCAGTCCATGAGTCCGTATCTGGATCTCCTCCGCAGCACACTGGAAAAAACCATCCGCGGTTTTTCGGATGCCGTGCGGGTGTCGGTCATTTTTTTCCGCGAAGGCGAACAGGCAGCGCCAGCGTTCACCTACAACGGGCGGCCGCTCCCGATGATCCGCCTGCCCTACACCTATGACAAGGCGCGTGCCGTAGACTACACGCAAAAGCTTCTGCGTGAGCGCAACCTCACGCGCAATACGTATCTGTACGACGGAGCGTATGCGGCCTCTCAGCAGATCGAAGCTGATACGGGGAAGGTGGATAAGAGCTTCGCCATCATTTTCAGCGACGGAGAGGACAATGCCAGTGAAGTCGAAGACGCAACAGCGCTGCAGGCCGATAGGTCAGGTACGGTGTTCTTCACCATCGACTATCTGACGAAGGCCAATAATTTTCTCGTAAAACTTGCTGAAAACAGTGGCGGCGAGCATTTCCAGGCCAGCAACGCGGAAGATCTGGCAGGGATTTTTGAAGCCATCGCCGACAAGATCGTCGCCAAGGGATATACGTTGCGTTACAAATTCAAGGGTACTCCAGCTGTGGATCTTGCGGCCTCGGCGCAGGAACTGCTGATGGAAGAAGATATCATCCGTGAAACCTTCCCGCTGCTCAACTACATCTTTTTCGCCCAGGGATCGGCCGTCATTCCCGACCGCTATGAGAGACTGGCACCAGAGGCGTTGCAGGAATTCGACGAAAGTGGAATTGAGGGAGGCGCGCTTGATTTCTACTACAACGTGCTCAATGTGCTCGGGAGCCGTATGCGCCAGCTGCCCGACGCCACGCTTCAGGTCTCCGGATACCTCAACAATACCGGAACGGAAAAACGAAATACCCAGCTCGCAACCGACAGGGCGGAAGCAGTGCGAAATTACCTGCGGACCGTTTGGGGCATCGATGAAGGACGCATCAGCACTGATGCCGCGGCGCTGCCGCCTGTGCCTTCATCTTCGCGCGACAGTCTGGGACAGGCGGAAAACCGCCGTGTCGAGCTGCATTCCGACAGCTGGGAGCTGCTCAAACCCGTCACGTTTGTCCGTCGCATCGCCAGCGTGCGTCCCGATCACGTGGTCTTTACTCCGACCATCAGGGCCGAAGAGGGGATCGACAACTGGGTGCTCTCGATCGAACAGCAGGGACAGGCGTTCGATACGCGCAAGGGCTCACAGCCGGAGAAAAGTATTCGCTGGAACTGGAAAAACAGGGACGGAAACCTTCCGGCCAGCGAAGGCGACCTGCTCTGCCGACTGCAGGTGCACGACCGTGCGGGCGACAGTGATGTATCCGATCCCGTGCGCATCAGCGTGCGGGAGGTAAAACGCGAGCGACGACAGAATGTGTCCGTCACCGAGGGTGGGATCACGAAGGAAAAAATAAGTCTGATCCTCTTTCCCTTCGATGTGGCCGAACCCGGCGATCGCAATATCGCCATCATGGAACAGTTCGTGTATCCGCGTCTCACGGCAACCGATTCTGTCACCGTGAATGGCTATACCGATGTCATCGGGAGCGACGAATACAACCTCAAGCTCTCAGAGCAGCGGGCGGAAGCCGTCGCTGCGCAGCTGCGTGAAACGCTTGGGGAGGCGAGTGCAGAGCGCATCAAAACCGTGGGACATGGGGAAAGCACCCCGCTGTATCCCAACGCGCTGCCAGAGGGACGGTTTTACAACCGTACGGTCAACCTGTTGATTGAAAAATATCCGGAATAGGCTGTACGCGCCTGCCCCGTGTGTGGAGCAGCAGGCAGGGAAGCGATCTCAGAGAAAGAGAAGGCGGTGTTCGGCCGGGAACGGCTGGCACGCCTCCTCGATCATGGGCAGAACATCGCGGCCGTAGCGATTGAGCAGGGTGATGATGTTCAACTGACGTTCCTGCGGTTTCCCTTCGGGCGCGAGGTAGACATGCATCTTGTCTATTTGCCGCATGAGCACGTCATCACGCTGTTTGCGATGCTGGAAGAGTTTGTCCTCAAAGGTCGACAACGCTTTCCGTACCTGTCCCGAGGTTGAATTGGCGGGTCCGCCGAGATTCGCATCCTCCTCCGAAGCGGCGAATTCCATCTCTCCGAGCAGCTCCTCGACGCGGCTGCGAAAATCCTCGAAATTGAAACGCGCTTTCTGTCCGTTTCGCATACTGATGAGGCGGTATGCTTCCTCGTTGTCGAGAAACATGCTGCTGTAGGGGAGATCGAATTTCTTGAACACCTTGTCCACTTTTCGTTCGACGATGGTCAGGCTCGCCCGTGGAATGATCAGCGGCATGGGCAGTCCGAAGTGATCATACGCCGGCTGAAGCTGGGCGAAATACGACACCTCGGAAGGACCCGCGATGTACGCGACGGTGGGAAGGAGGAAATCCTGCATGATGGGACGCAGGAGCACATTCGGGGAGAACCGCTCCGGCTCATTGTTGGCAATTTCGAGCAGCTCTTCCTGCGTGAAGCGCTGGCGAGTGCCTTTGAGGAAGAACCCGTACTCGCTCGGTTCGATCGAGTAACGGTTGTTCTTGTGAATGAAGAACAGGTTAACGGCCCGGGGTTTGATCTGAGCGTGATAGCGTTCCTCCAGTTCCGCGCTTCGTTTGATGACTTCCTCACCCGTCGTGGGATAGGTTTCGAGCTCCTGCAGAATGACGGGGGCGGCGAGCTGTTTGACTTCATGATCGGAAGGATCGAGGAAAATCATCCCACTGTCAGGATAGAGCGCGTTGAAAAATCGCGCGAACGCTTTTGCCAATCCTTCACCCTCGGCATAGGCCTGCCTGAGCATGCGCAGCACATCCGGCGTAAAGTCTGTTTCCGGCAGTGCCTGCTCGAGTTGCGCAAAGCTCTCCTCGATACGCTCATCGAAGTTCATGAGATGAATCGGGGTGAGATTCCGGGGGGCGTCTTCCTCCGGCTGCGCGTATGTGATGTGCGTGAAATTGTTTTCTTCGTTGATCTGGCCACAATTATTGATTTCGAGAAAATCATGATCCTCGGTTTCCAGCCAGAACACCGGCACGAAACGGTAGCCGGGAAACTGATCCGTCAGCCAGCGTGCCATCTGCACAGCTGTGAGAGCCTTGTAGATGGAATAGAGGGGACCGGTGAAGAGTCCGACCTGTTGCCCGGTGACCACAGTGAACGTTTGTTCCTGACGGAAGGCTTCGAGGTTCGCAAAGGTGGCGTCCGTCGCCCGGAACTGCTTGTTCTGCCGCACGAGAATTTCGTACAGTTCTTCACGCTTGCATCCCCGGCGCTCAAGTGCGCCAAGATGCGTTTCGTATGCGAGGAGGTCCTGGAAATGTCCCATGAAATAATTTGAAGCATCGGAGACGTTTTCCGTGTAGTCAACAAAAAGATCGGGTGTCCCCGGCAGGGAGGAGAAAGGCAGTGTGATCATGCTCTGTCGTTGTATTCGATGGAAAAACAAAATATACATGTGCGCATCCGCAGAGGCAAGAACTGCCAGCCAAACGATTGCGCAATGTGCGGAAAGCTCGTATTATTCTTTGCTGTCGCGTATCAAATATGCAGAAACTGCATAATTTGTGCGCTGAAATTATGCAGAAACTGCATAATGTATTGGTCGATTGCATGCGTATGCCGCCTCTGCGTATGTCTTTCCTGTTCGTGCAGACGGCACAGAGAGGGAGTGGAAGTGCAGCTGTGGTGAAAAACTGCACTTTTTCAGTAAAACGGAACCTCGCTGAGCTAAATGGTTGTTCTACAACAGAACCACATCCCGTGCTGCGACCTGCAGTACAGCATTTTTCCCAACGAATCGAAGCACGTTTGATTGGAGGATGCCTCATGGCAATTTATATCACAGATGAATGTATCAACTGCGGAGCCTGCGAGCCCGAGTGCCCGAATACCGCCATTTACGAGGGCGGCGCCGAGTGGGAACTCGGGGGCAAGGAATACGGGGAAGGTGATGCTTCTCCCAAGGGCGCTGATGGCTTTTGGTCCGCGGACTTTTTCTATATCGTTCCAGACAAGTGCACTGAATGTGAGACCTTCCACGACGAGCCCCAGTGTGCCGCCGTATGTCCTGTCGACTGCTGCCTCCCGGATCCGAATCATGTGGAGAGCAAGGAAGAGCTTCGCGAGAAAGTGACATACCTCGATGGGATTGGCCGCTGATGATTTGGACTCGTTTCGGCCGCTTTGAAATCGCCGCCATCGAGACTGGCCACTTCAAGCTCGATGGCGGTGCCATGTTCGGTGTTGTCCCGAAGAATCTCTGGGAACGTAAAAATCCCGCCGATGCGCAGAACCGTATCGAGATGACCATGCGCACGCTCGTGCTGCGCGATGCAGAGCACACCATTCTTGTTGACGCCGGCGTCGGTAGAAAGGACTCCGGAAAATTTCAGGACATTTTTGCAATTGAGTTTGACGAGGTCAGCCTCGAGCGCGGGTTGAAGCAGCTCGGCATCGCACCTGCGGATGTGACCGACCTGATAGCCACCCATCTGCACTTTGATCATATTGGTGGCGCTGTCATCCGTGAAAACGACTCGCTGCGACTGACATTTCCCAACGCCATGCATCATGTGCAGCGCGAGCAGTGGACCTGGGCATGCAACCCTTCTCAGCGTGACCGCGCGAGCTATATGCCAGACAATTTTCGTCCCATAGAGGACGCCGGTAAACTGCAGCTTCTTGATGGCAACGAAGAGTTGCTGCCCGGATTGCAGCTCGAGGTTGTCAATGGGCACACGTTCGGACAGCAGATCGTCCGTATTGTTGACGGGGATCAGTCCCTTGTCTTCGCAGCGGATCTCATCCCGATGTGTTCGCATGTCCCTGATGCGTGGATCATGGGCTATGACCTGCAGCCCATCGTGACGCTCGGGGAGAAGCAGCAGATGCTGAAGCGTGCCGTGGAGTCTGGTGATGTTCTGCTGTTTGAGCATGATCGCGCCATCCCGGCCTCGCTCGTCGAACACGGCGAGAAAGGATACCGGGCGGCTCATGAAGGGAAGCTCGAGGACGTACTCACCGCTGCCGGGAAACGAGGAGCGTAATGGCTGCCGAGCGCATCCGTGTCGCGTCATTCGCCTCTCTCCGTGAAGGAGTAGGCACGTCGGTGCGTGTGCAGGACATGGAGATCGCGCTGTTTCGACGTGGCAGCAGCGTCTATGCAATTGAGAACCTCTGTCCGCATCAGCACATCCCCGTTCTTGACGAGGGCGAGCTGGATGGCAACATCATCACCTGTCCCATGCACGGTTGGCGCTACGATATCACTGACGGACGCTGCGTGCATGCGTCGAGTCGTCTGACGACGTTTTCTGTCTCGATGGACGGTGACGATGTCTATATCGAACTTCCCGAGGAGGAACAGGAACCGTGGTGGTAATCTCGCATGCCGAGGCATCTGAACGGATCATGCAGAAAGCGAGGGGACTCGGTTTCACGCATGTGGGCTTCGCAAAGGCGGAAGCGCTCGGACAGGAAGCGACACATCTGCACGAATGGCTGGGGAAGGGATATCAGGCTGAAATGCACTGGATGGAACGTCGGCTGGAACGGCGGAAGGATCCACGCGAAATTGTGCAGGGTGCCGTCTCTGTCATCAGTGTTGCCATGAATTACTACACACCGTTGCAGCACACGACCGAAAAAGGGAAGGGAAAAATTTCCCGCTATGCGTGGGGCGAGGACTACCACGACCTGATGGATCAGCGTCTCGCTGATCTCGAGGATTGGATACGCATTGAATATCCCGGTACGGAGTCCCGGCGCTACGTGGATACAGGCCCTGTCATGGACAAGGCATGGGCCGTCCGGTCCGGGATCGGCTGGTTGGGAAAACACAGCAACGTGATAACCCGGGATTACGGATCGTGGGTTTTCCTCGGAGAAATTATTACGACTCTTGAGCTGGATTACGCGGAAATCATGCCGGATTTCTGCGGCAGCTGCACTACCTGTCTCGATGCCTGTCCCACAGATGCCATCGTCGAGCCGTATGTCGTGGACGCCTCGCGTTGCATTTCATATCTCACCATCGAGTACCGTGGAGAGGAATTCCCTGCCGATGTAGATGGGGATTTCGAGTCCTGGGTCTACGGCTGCGACATCTGCCAGGATGTCTGTCCCTGGAACTCCTTCGCCAGGGAAAGTACCGAAGCGGCATTTGAGCCTCGGGATGCGGCGCTCGCTCCGAATCTGCGGGATCTTGCTGATATCAATGACGAGGATTTCCGGGAGCAGTTCCGTGGAAGTCCGGTGAAACGAGCGAAGGCAGCCGGAATTCGCAGGAACGCTCGAACCGTTTTGCGGCAACAGGAATCATATACCGATAGATAACATCATTCACAGCATCAACAGCAGTACCATGGAACATCGTAAAGTCATTATCATCGGATCGGGTCCGGCAGGACTCACCGCAGCCCTTTATTCCGCACGCGCAAATCTCTCTCCGCTCATTTTCGAAGGAACCCAGCCCGGAGGTCAACTCACCATCACCACCGAAGTCGAAAACTACCCAGGTTTTCCTGAAGGCATCATGGGACCGAAACTCATGGATGAAATGCGCAAGCAGGCGCATCGTTTTGGTGCAGAGAGCAAATACGAGCATGTGACCAGCATCGACACCTCCGAGCGTCCGTTCAAAGTCCAGGTCGATGACAAAACGTATACCGCGGATTCCCTCATCGTCTCCACCGGCGCGAGCGCCCGTCTGCTTGGTCTCGAAAGCGAGAAAGAGTATATGGGATACGGCGTCAGTGCCTGCGCGACCTGTGACGGATTTTTCTTCAAGGATCAGGAAGTGGCCGTTGTTGGTGGTGGAGACACCGCCATGGAAGAAGCGCTGTTCCTCACGAAATTCGCGACCAAAGTGACCATCATCCACCGTCGTGAAGAGCTCCGTGCCTCGAAGATCATGCAGGAGCGTGCCCTGAAGAGTGGAAAAGTCGAATTCAAGTGGAATTCCGTGGTCGAGGAAGTCAAGGGCAGCGAGGAAAACGGCCTGAAGAAGATGACGCATCTCGTCCTGCGCAACGTGAACACCGGCGAACTCGAGGATTTCCCCGTGCAGGGACTCTTCATCGGCATCGGACACAAGCCGAATACCGAACTGTTCACCGATATCCTGGATATGGACGAAAACGGCTACCTCATTACAAAGGGTAAGAGTACCTACACCAATATTGAGGGTGTATTTGCGTGTGGCGATGTTCAGGATCACGTCTACCGCCAGGCAGTTTCAGCCGCAGGTTCAGGTTGCATGGCCTCCATCGATGCCGAACGCTGGCTCGCGGAGCAGGGAATCGAGTAAGACAAATATCTGTATTTCGTATGTTGAGCGGCCCCACTCGGGGCCGTTTTTGTTTTCTTACAATTTGGACAGTAAGGAAATTGTAACTTGCCCTGCGCAGTGCATTCCCGTATTTTGTTTCCAGAAAAACCCGATAATCCGCTCTTGATCGTTTAATAGCCCCAACACTCCTCAACTCACTCCCTAATACTATCCATTACATACCACTTTCAGGGAACTCAATAGATCGTAGAAACTCTATAAACGGGTCACAGGATTTATCATGTCAAAAATGAACGTATTTCTGGTTATTCTGCTACTACTCTGTAGCGCACTGTCACTTGAGGCTGCAACACGCACCTCAACGATAAATGGTCCTTGGACCCAAGCATCAACGTGGGGTGGGACTGCTCCGATTGCCGGCGATGATGTAGTAATAACCACAGACGTAACCTGCTCCACTATAGGCTTTCCAACTCCCTTGGTTCTATCGTCGGTTACGATCACATCTAGTGGCTCTCTAACGATCACTAGTGGCGGTAGGGTAGAAGTTGGATCGGGTGGCTTTACCCAAAAAGTGCAGGTAAACGGGGCACTCACAATTACTGGAAGTGGTGTTCTCAAAGTTAGCGGAGCTCCTATAGAAATATATGGGAGCTTGACCATTGATGCAGCGAGTGGTGGCTTGGATGGACTTGGCACTTTCATGAATTCTGATGTTACAGTTTATCAGAATGCTGAGTTGACGATGAATAATGGTGATCTCTGGTGCGGGACGTTTTACTTGGACGGTGGTGCAACGCTGTATGCGAACGGAGGCAACAGAATCCGTGTGTTTGGAAATACCACTGTGAATGGTGAAATCACTCATTCAACTGGATTCACAAGTGGTACGGTCTTGCAGGTTGCGGGAAATCTAACAATCAACGGTTCAGTGGGCGTTGGAGGTACGAGTTTTTCGACAAACTACATTGTCTCAGGTATGCTGAATGTCAACCCAGGGTCTGAGGTTCGCTACCTGGCAAATGGTAATCAGAACATTAGTTCTGCAATTACGTACTACTCACTGAAACTGGAAGGGAGTGGAGACAAATCAGTTAGCAATTCGCTAACCATTATCGACCAACTAATTCTATCTGACGCAGCAAGATTGGTTAACCCCACCAGCAATGTCCAGTGTGGAAGCAATCTGATCAACAACAGCACTGCGACGCATAACTTTGGATGCGGATCCTATTCATTCACTGGCACGACGATTGGGGGAACTGCGGCGACGGATCTGACGGGAGCGACGCTGAATTTCAGCGGGAGTTCGATCACTATTGGTGATCACAGTCTGGGCGATGGGGATGTGACGTTTTCGAATGTCAACTTCACCAATACCAACAGCAGCGTGACTATCGGAGCCAATGCGTTTTCGGGATTGGTGACGTTCAACGGTGCGCTGAATCTGTCCGGTGACAATGCGACGATAGATATGCAATCAGGGACGGTCTCCACCAGCAGTCTGACGATGAGCGGTGCGAATTCGATGCTGACGCTGTCGGGTGGTTCGCTTTCGGTAACGAACAACATCATTGCCGGCAATGACGTGAGCCTGCAGGCACCTGCCATGATTGGCGGCAATATGGATGTCAGCGGGAATCTGACGATAGGGAACAGTTGCTCTGTCGCAGGAACGGTCGATGTGCAGGGCGCGCTCAACATTGGCGGAACCAGTGCTGCAGGAGGCTTCTCGGGATTGGTGACCGTCTCGGGGCCCGTGATCAATATTACCGGCGGGACCAATGTGTTTGCAGGCGGACTCACCCACAGCTCCACCGCAATTGGTTCGAGCTGCGTGATCGGAGGCAGTTATTCTGTCGGAGTCGCTGGCACGGCACTTACGACGCTGAACTCGGAGACTATCGTCTTCAATGGCACGACGCCGGACTTTTATTCCCTCGTGATCAGCAACGTGAACGGCAGCTTTTCTTCGTCGGCTGATATCAGCGTGCGCAATACCATTTCACTTGCGAAGGATCTGAATATTCCTTCCAACACGCTTACCTTCGCTTCAACGGCACCTATGGTGGCGACACTGGGAAGTGGGGAAATTATCGGAACGGTGCAGCGTACACTGCAGGCCGTGGGTTCGTATACCTTCAATGGAACGCAGACGACGATGCTGGTCCCGACGCTTGCTTCGGGTACGGATTATTCGTTCACCCTGGTCAAGACTGCTCCAGACGCACAGGCAGTGTCGCGGTACTATGACATCGAACGCCTTGCGGGAGATATGACACCGACGGGCATGGTGTACACACTGGGACTGCAGTACAAGGATTCCGAGTTGAATGGCAACAATGAGAACGCGTTGCTTCTCGCGTACGGCGATCTCGGGACAGCAGGCGAGGATCAGTTCGCCAAACTGGTGACGAGCATCGTGCAGACCACCAGCAATACCGTGACCTACCACTACGACGGTGTGACCAGCATCAACCACAGGTACACGCTTGCAGATCTCAACGCGCCTCTGCCTGTCGAGCTGACTGCTTTCGCCGCACGCAGGAAGGACGCTGTCGTCGAGCTGCGGTGGACGACAGCGACGGAACTGAATAATCACGGTTTCGATATCGAGCGTGCCCCCGGCAAAGATGCCCCGTTTGAAAAGATCGGGTTTGTCAACGGAGCAGGTACGAGCAATCGTGAACTGTCGTACCGTTTCAACGATGAGATGCCTCTGCGCGGTGGTGCCTGTTACCGTCTGCGCCAGATAGACCGTGATGGCAGTATCTCGTACTCGCCTGTGGTCGAGGTCAGCGCGGACACCCCTGAACATGTGATCCGCAATTATCCGAATCCCTTCAATCCGTCCACCACCATCACCTTCACCGCAGCCGTGTCGGGACGGGCATCCCTGCTCGTTTACAACACGCTCGGCAAGGTCGTGCGCGAACTTTATGATGCGGATGTCTTTGAAGGCGAAACGGTGTCTCTGCCGTTTGAAGCCGGGGACCTGCCCGGTGGAGCATATTTCTACACGCTAACCGTTGGTGAAACTGTCAGCACAGGTAAAATGCTGCTTACCAAGTAGTCGACGGAAACAGTGAAAAACCCCTTCTTCACGAGAGTGGAGAAGGGGTTTTTATTTCCTGCAGCGTAGTCATCGCTCAGTGCAGTTCTTCGTAAAGTTCCTCCATTTCTTCCCGCCGCCGCTCAATTCTGTCTTTTCCATCCTCAGTCAAACCCTGGAGCGAGGTGCGGGTCCTCGAGCGCATCCAGTCGCATTCCTTCATCGCCCGCTCAATATCACCGATCATGTAGCTCATGGATGCGATCTTCGCACGTGCCTGCATTTCGATATAACGTTTTTCAAGAACTTCGTCGTCAATTGATGCAACGATGCGTTCATACGCGGATCGCGCCAGTTTCCAGTCTTCCTTCCCCTCGGCCGCCGAGGCGAGTCCCCACAGAAACAGGCGGTTGCGAGGGAAGCGCTTCAGCACACGCTGCGCGATCCTGATCGCAGTGTCCCATTGCTCCTCTTCGATGTGTATCCAGATCAGTGAATTGCTTGCCTGCTGTGATGTGTAAGAAGCATGTTTTTCAGCTGTTCGCAGCATGTGTATGCCTGCACGTCGCTCATCATCGACGAGCGGTGTCCAGGTCAGGAACGACATGTTCTGACTCTTCCAGTACTTGTATGTGCCGACGCCTGTCATCGCGTCATAGGCTTTCGGATTGCTCTCCAGGCACTCTTCAAGATAGTCCGTGGCCTTGAGCCCCTCCGACAATCCGCTGATCCAGTTCTCTCCGTCCCTGAACTGATAATAGGCGATGTAGCTGCGCGCCATGCCGATGTAATACTGTCCTTCACTGCGCGTGCTCTTCTGCCTGAGCATTTGATCACCAAGTGTGCGTGCTTTCTCAAGAAGATCGAGATACTCGGGCATCGGAACCGGGGCCTCAAAATCGAGAGATATGACCTGCAGCAGAATGGCCTTGTTCAAATACCCGGCAGGGTGCTTCGGAAAATCATGGATGGCGCGGTCAAACACTTTTTTCGCATCGCTGTAGCGCTGCTCGCCGCTGTACTGAATCCCTTTTCGCACAAGAGTATGAAGCTCTGCGTTCGGGATGCGTTGCGCCCAGAGGGATGGGGAAATGAGCAGGGTGAAAAGCAATGTTATGGAAACGATTACTTTTTGCATCAGGTATCCGTATTCTCTGTCTGATCGTCCTCGGTGGACTGGTCATCTGCGTCGTGAAAGTGGGCATGGATGCTTCTGGCGGTACTCCAGCCGACCTGTTCAGCCAGTTGTTCGAGTGTTGCCGCTTCGACAGCGCGGACGGAGCCGAAGGAGGTGAGCAGGGCCTTCGCACGCTTGGGACCCACGCCTTCAATTTCTTCAAGCGCGGTTTGCAGAGTGCTTTTCTGCCGTTTCTCGCGGTGAAACGTGATCGCGAACCGGTGTGCTTCGTCCCTCACGCGCTGCAGCAATTTAAGCGCGGGCGAAGTTTTCGGGATACTCATCGGGAGACTCTCGCCCGGAACGAACACCTCCTCCAGTCGCTTTGCGAGTCCGATCACCGCCTGCTTCTGCAATCCCAATTCCTGGAGGATTTCGACAGCGGAGGAGAGCTGTCCCTTCCCGCCGTCAATGACAATGAGATCGGGTAACGGCTGATCCTCATCGAGGAGACGGGAATACCTGCGGCGCACGACCTCCCGCATACTGGCGAAATCATCGACACCTTCGACCGTGCGAATGCTGAATTTCCGGTACTCGCTTTTCCTCGGCTTTCCGTCGAGGAAGGACACCATGGATGCCACGGTTTCCGCGCCCTGGAAATGCGAAATGTCAAAACACTCGATACGGCGTGGAGGTGTGGGAAGATACAGTGACTGTTGCAGGGCTTCGACGGATTTCGGCAGCGAACTCTCGGCTTTCAATTTCTGGAGAAGAATCTCATCGAGCAGGAATGTCGCATTCGCCCGGCACATTCCGAGGAGTTTGGCCTTATCGCCGATCTGCGGAATGGTGAAGGCAACTTTCATGCTGGCCTTCTCACTGAGCCATTGCTCGAGGGCCCCGGCTGAATCCAGTTCCACCCCTACCACGATTTCAGCAGGGATGTCCATCGTTTTCGTGTAGTAGCGGTGCAGCAGGTGCTCCAGAATCTGGGCTTCGTCTTCGATGTCAGCTCCAGTGAACGGGAAATGCTGTTTCCCGATGATCTTGCCGTCCCGTACCCGAAATACGACACCGACGGCGTCGCCTTCACGGCGCGCGACCGCGATGATATCCCTGTCTTTGAAATCCGCCGCCGCAACTTTTTGCTTCTGCTGATAGGTTTGCAGTGCGTGCAGGCGATTGCGCAGGTCCGCCGCCCGCTCGAACGCGAGCTGCTCGGCTTGCTCGTTCATTTCTTCCTCGAGCTGCTTCTGCAGTCCACGCGTCTTGCCTTTGAGCAGCTGTTCCACCTGGGTGATCATGTGGTTGTAATCGTCACCGGAGACGAGTCCTTCACACGGTCCTTCACACTTGTCGATATGGTAATCGAGGCAGAGTTTGACCTTGCCCTGCGCGATGACTTCCTCATCGAGACGGTAATCGCAGCTGCGGATGGGAAAAATCGAGCGGATGGTCCGCAGCATCAGATGCATCCCCTTGACGTCTGTATACGGTCCGTAATACCGTGAGCCGTCACGAATGATACGCCGCGTCGAAAACACGCGCGGATAGGGTTCATTGGTCACCACAATATACGGGTAGCTCTTATCGTCCTTCAGCCGGATATTGTACCGCGGACTGTGCTCCTTGATCAGATTATTCTCGAGCAGCAGCGCTTCGACTTCCGAATCGGTAACGACCAGCTCGAGATCCGCAATCTTGGCGACCATGATGTCGCGCTTGGGATCGTACGTTCCGCGTTCCTGGAAGTAGGATCGAACGCGGTTCCGAAGGTTCTTGGCCTTCCCGACGTAAATGATTTTCCCGTCCGTATTGCGAAACTGGTAAACGCCCGGTGCACGCGGGAGGTTCTTCAGTTTGAACGCAAGTTCATCAGGCAGCTGCTTTTCGTCAGCGGGCTGCTTTTCGTCAGCGGGCTGCTTTTCGTCAGCGGGCTGCTGCTGATCTTTTGACTGGGGATGCTCTTTCGCCGGATCGCTGATAGGATTTACCCCGCTTTCTGACACAGTTCGACGAGTACGCCGCCGGCGGATTTCGGGTGAATGAACGCAACGAGAAAGTTGTCTGCTCCCATACGCGGTTCTTCATCGATGAGACGGACACCGGCCTCCTTCAGCCGCGCGAGTTCGGCATGAATGTCATCAACTTCGAAGGCCATGTGGTGTATTCCTTCGCCGCGCTTTTCGATATAGCGGGTGATTGGGGAGTCTTCACTGATACCCTGTGTCAGTTCGAGATTGGTATCGTCGACATGAAAACTGCTGACGTCCACCTTCTGTTCTTCCACGCGCTCGACATGGGAAGGAGACATCCCGAGCAGGGTTTTGAAAATGGACTGTGCGTCATTGAGGTTTTTTACGGCGATGCCGATGTGTGCAATACGTTTGATCATTGTTACTGTCGTATTCGTTGCTGATTTCGTTACCGCGTTTGCGGTATCATGCAAGTTAGCAAGAATGCAAAAAGAGGAAAAGGGAAAAGCGACTGTGGGATGCGCGTACCGCGTGGAAAGGTGTATGCTGCCGGTGCGGGGATAAAAAAACACTCCCATGGAAGTTCATGGGAGTGTTGAGAAATGCGGTTTCGGTGGAGCCGAAAACGGAGGTGAATGCAGATCAGAGGAACTTGTTGCAGTTTCGGATCATGAGCTGTGCGGGCTCGCGCAGCGATTCGATATCCGTTTCCCGCAGCACGCGCTCGAACTGTTGGCGGGCGTCGCGGTAGCGCTTCATGCCGTAATACGTTTCACCCATCCAGTACACGCTGCGCACCTGCAGAAGGGGCTCCGGCGCCTGATCGGCGATTTCCTGGAAAATGTCGAGTGCTGTGCTGTAGCGCCTTCCCTCGAAATTGTCACGCGCGACCTGGAACTTCTGCAGCCAGTACTCAAGATCAGGCTGCTCGACCTGCGGTACGGGTTTCGGCTGCGGGGGAGGAGGCGGAGCCTGCTGAGCCTCCGGACGCAGATTCTTCCCGTAGGTGGTAAGCGGTGAATTCGTTGGAGCGACCATGACGAAGCGGAAGTTTTCCGGCGTCAGGTATTTCAGCACGAAGCCGTGGAACGGGAAGTTGTACATTTCGCCTTCCTCGTTGACGACATATTCGCCCTCGTTGCCGAAGAACTGCGTGCGTGCCGTTGTCAGCCGCCATCGGTGGCCGTCGAACAGGTACTGGTTATCGAGCGGAAGATCCGCCGTACCGATAATGCCCATTTCGATGACGCCGTAGGAACTCGGATTCAGGATGAAATAATAGGTGGAGTTCGTCGGTGGGACGTAGACCACGGGTGACGTGCCTTTCTGGAATATGTAGGGCACGTTGTTTCGGTCGAGAATATTCCGCGCTTCACCCCAGGGCATGCCCAGCGTGACGCCGTAAATGGACATGTTGAGACTGGTCATGCCGTCAGGGATCTGCACGATGCTCTGTCGGGCAATATCCAGCAACGCTCTGCCCTGGGCCTGTGAATGCGAGGGCGTGAGCAGCAACAGACTCATTACCGCCACAATCACCCAGCCTGCCTTTCCGCGCTTGCCGGTCGGGCGGGGATATGCTGCAGTGTGAGTGTTCATATGGGCCTCCGGATTTGGATGGATTGGATTCCTGATCGCCGGGCCTGCTTAGAGCAGACGGTCACGCAGTTCGACCTTCAGATCTGCGACACGGGGAATATCCACCCCGGGTTCCTTGTAGCCAATCAGATAATCTTCGTCCACCTTGATTCGCACCGTGCGACGGCCATAAGTGAACTTGACGGAGACGCGCGTGCGTATTTCCACACCCTGCGATTCCACGGTCTCATGGAGATATTCCGTCTTCATGTACCCGTCATCCTTCGACAGGGTCTCAAACTGGTAGCCGCGCGTCAGCAGCGCATCTACCACAACGCGCCAGGCCTCGTTGTAATCCAGACCTTCACGCACCTCATAGGTGATCCAGTTGTTCTCGTTCTCCGAAACAATCGGCTGGCATCCGTTGACGATGGGAAGCAGCAACAGGATGACGAGGAATGAACGGATAAGGTGTTTCATGTGCAGGCTCCTGATATGTGTGGCAGTGTTGTTCACGATTGTGGGAGATCAGCGGCCGACGAGACAGCGTTCGAGCAGCTGCATCAGTTCCTTGTGCAGCGCCTGCACGGACATGCGGGCGTCGGCGGAAGGAACGGGTTGTTGTCCCTCTTCATAATCGAACTCATCGAGCTGCGGATCGCGATCCTGCATGGCCTGCTGGTTGCGGATGCGCAGCGTGCTGATGTAATTCGAAGAGAGACAGTAAAGATGCGAAAGGGAATCTATCACGGCGGCGTTCGCGTCGAAATATTCCTTCGCGGTGGAAGATGAAGTCAGCTTGGGCCAGGGACGCGATTTCTCACTGCGGCTGGCATCCCAGGCGGTGTCTTCATACTTCAGTCCTTCACTGCGCTCTACAGGCGCAGGAGGGGCAGGCTGAACGCGGGTCTCGCGTGGAGGAGTCGACGAAGCGCGCTCCCAGGATGCTTCAATCGAATTGTCCTTGGTCTGCGCATGCGCGAGCAACGGAAACAGGAGCAGTGTGAGCATGCTGACAGTGAGCGTAACTCGAAGACGGTTCATGGACACCTCTCAACTATGGAAGACTCGTCGTTGGGGACGAGGACTCAATGATCTTCTTTAGAGAACAAAGCCGGAATATGATGCGGAAAAGCTCCAGAATCGGGGCCCTCTGTGTTTGGAATATCCAAAACCTAGTCATGAACGGGAAAAAAGTCAATAGTTAGTCAGGATTAAGCTCCTAAAACTCTATAATGCTTCCTTCCTACCACGTTCATCATCGCGGGGTTAGAGTCCGCGAGTTCGCACTATTCTCGAAGTTACGCGGCATAGATCCTGACTCGAAAAGCAACTATTGTTCAGGTTCGACGATCTCTGCATTCTTGTTGTCGATATCCTGATCGGCTGCGACACGGGCGACGTCGGCGATGGAATCTCCTTCGCGGAGATGAATGAGACGGACGCCCTGCGTGTTGCGTCCCATGACGCGGATCTTCCGCACATGCTGTCGAATCACCAGGCCCTTTTCCGTGATGATGACGATATCGTCCTGATCCGAGACTTCCTTAATGGAAATGACAGGGCCGGTTTTCGATGTGACATTCATCGTAATCACACCTTTGCCGCCGCGTTTCGTGAGGCGGTACGAGGCCACTTCACTGCGTTTTCCATAGCCATTTTCGCTGACGACAAGGACGTTCCCGTTGGCGCGTCCGACGATCATCCCGATGACGACATCTTTTTTCGCGAGGGAAATGCCCCGGACACCGGTCGCACTGCGGCCCATGTCGCGCACATCGTCTTCGTTGAAGCGGATGGCCTGTCCCTGACGTGTGGCGACGAGAATGTCGTTTTTCCCGTCAGTGATTTTCGCATCGATGAGGTTGTCATCCTTCGACAGGTTGATGGCGATGATGCCTGTGGAACGCGGATTGCCGTAGGCACTGAGCACGGTTTTCTTCACGGTTCCCTTGGACGTCACCATCATGATGTATTCGTTGTCGGTGAATTCCTTTACGGTGAGGAATGCGGCGACGTTTTCATCTTTCTGTTTGCTGATGAGATTGATGATTGCGCGTCCCCTTGCGGTACGGCCGCCTTCCGGTACCTCGAACACCTTCAGCCAGTAGCAGCGCCCCTTGTCGGTAAAGAAGAGGATGTAATGATGCGTCGAGGCGATGAACATGTGCTCGACGAAATCGTCTTCCCGGTTGGCGGAGCCGGCGACTCCCTTGCCGCCGCGTCCCTGCCGCCTGTACGTGCTCAGGGGAGTGCGCTTGATAAAGCCCTGGTGGCTGATGGTGATGACCACGTCTTCTTCCGCGATCATATCTTCGAGACGGAAATCCGCGTAATCGTAGATGATCTCTGTGCGGCGCTCATCACCGTACTTGTCTCGCAGCTGACGGAGTTCGTCGCCAATCAGCTGCCAGCGCAGCTGTGTGTTGTCGAGGATGCCGCGCAGATAGTTGATGAGCTTGATGGTTTCCTTGTACTCGTCCTCGATTTTCTTGCGCTCGAGCCCGGTCAGCCGCTGCAGGCGCATGTCCAGAATCGCCTTGGCCTGAATTTCACTCAGCTTGAACTTTTTCATCAGGTTGCTGCGGGCCGAATTGACGTCGCGTGATTTCTTGATGGTTTCGATCACCTCGTCGATGTTGTCGAGCGCGATGATATATCCCTCGAGAATGTGCGCGCGCCGCTCCGCCTCGGCCAATTCAAACTTCGTACGGCGTACGACGACTTCGTGCCTGAAGTCGAGAAAATGCTGCATCATTTCCTTGAGCGTCAGCACTTTCGGACGTCCGTCGACGAGCGCGAGCATGATGGCCCCGAAGGTCACCTGCATCTGCGTGTGACGGTACATGTTGTTGAGAACGACTTCGGGATTGCCATCGCGTTTGATCTCGATGACGATGCGCATGCCGTCACGATCGGATTCGTCACGGATATTGCTGATACCGTCGATTTTTCCGGCTTTTACCAGATCGGCAGTTTTCTCGATGAGGTTGGCCTTGTTGACCTGGTAGGGGAGTTCGCTGATGATGACGTTTTCACGTCCGTTCTTCAGCGTCTCCACATTGGCCCTGCCGCGTACGATCATCTTGCCGCGACCGGTCAGATATGCATCCTGCACGCCCTGGTAGCCGAAAATGATGCCGCCGGTCGGGAAATCCGGCGCGGTGACATGCTTCATCAGATCTTCAGGACCCAACTCGGGATTCTCGATCAGCGCCAGAAGGCCGGTCACGATTTCCGTGAGGTTGTGGGGCGGGATATTCGTGGCCATACCGACGGCGATACCACCGGCGCCATTGAGCAGCATGGTGGGAAGCAGTGTGGGAAGGACGCGCGGTTCCTGCAGTGAATCGTCAAAATTGGATGCAAAATCGACGGTGTCTTTCTCAAGGTCGCGCAGCATTTCCATAGCGATCGGTGCCATGCGCGCCTCAGTGTAACGCATGGCCGCCGCGGAATCTCCGTCGACGGATCCGAAGTTTCCCTGACCCTGTACCAGCGGGTAGCGCAGGGAGAAGTCCTGCACCATGCGTACCATGGTGTCGTAGACAGCGCTGTCGCCGTGGGGGTGGTACTTACCGAGCACTTCACCGACGATACGCGCCGATTTCTTGTAGCCGCGGTTCGGTGTCAGGCCGAGTTCGCTCATCCCGTAGAGGATGCGCCGGTGAACGGGCTTGAGCCCGTCACGCACATCCGGGATGGCGCGGGATACGATGACGGACATTGAATAATCTATATACGAGCTCTTGAGCTCGTCTTCGATACTGACACGAAGGATTTTTTCAGAGGAGGTTGACATGCGTGTTATCACGATGGAAAAGGGAAAACATATATCATCAAAAGGTACGAAAAAACGGGGATTTTTGAAAGCGAAGAATGCCGGAAAACCCCTGTAGTACAGGGAGTTATGGCGGGTTTCACGGCCTTTCGCTGAGGTCGCTCATCTCTGAATTGTTTTTGTCGCCTCAACCCAGCATATTTCATGATTGACTTAAGTGAAACAGGACGGTTATTACCACTGTCACACATGGGCGAAGACAGTCTCCAACATATACGCGAAGCGTTTCAGAAGTACCTCGCAGAGCAGGGGAAGCATCAGAACACCATCCGCTCCTACGCAAATGACCTCAAGCAGTTCATGCAGTGGAGCAGGAGTTCGTTCGGCGACCAGTTCATGCTGGCGGAACTGACACGCAGCGACATCCAGGATTACAGGACTTTTCTTCTTACACGAAATTCCTCACCTGCGTCGGTGAACCGGAAAATCACCGCGTTGCGTCAGTTTTTCGAATACTGTGTCGTGCAGTCGCTGATGCAGCGCAATCCAGCCGCGGAGATCAGCGGCATATCCGCCGAACCGCGCGCACCGACCGTTTTGCAGCGGAAGGATGCCCTGCTGCTCGCGCGCACGGCGGAACGAAATCCGGGTCCACTCGAGGGGGCGGTCATACTGCTGCTGCTGCATAGCGGACTGCGGTCGAGCGAGCTCTGCGGGATGACGGTAGGGGATGTTCATCTCACTCCGCGCGAGGGACGCGTGTTTATCAAGGGACAGCGTGGGAAAACCACGCGTTTCGTCTATCTCTCCACACGTGCACAGAATGCGCTGCGGCAGTTCATGCGATGGCGCGGCGTCTCCGTGATGGCCAAGCGTCTGCGCAAGGAGCCACTCTTCATCACCTATGAAGGAAACCCGCTGACGCAGCAGGCAGTCGACCAGCTTGTCAAGCGCGTGGGGAAGACTGCGGGACTGCCGGATATCACTCCTTCCATGCTCCGCAACACTTACGCTGCCAACGCCCTGCAATCCGGCAAGTCGCTCGACAGTCTGGCGCGGGCCATGGGTGTGTCTTCGATAAAAACCCTGCAGAAACTGAAGGAAGAGCTGGACGACGAGCAGGAGAACTGATCATGCCCGTCATTCCCCCCGAAGAACTTCTTGGCATGTATGCGGCCGGAATCTTCCCGATGGCCGATGGGAGAGATGGCCCCATTATGCTTTTCAGTCCTGACCCCCGATGTATTATCGAGCCTGAAGGACTGCATATCTCTCATTCCCTCGGTAAAATCATCCGCTCCGGCCGCTACCACATCCACATAAACCGTGATTTCGAACAGGTGATGCGTGCATGCGCGGCAAGGGATGATACGTGGATTTCCGAAGACATCATCCGCAGCTATTGCGCGCTGCATGAGCGCGGATTGGCGCACTCAGTGGAGGCGTGGAGAGATGAACAGCTGGCGGGGGGGCTCTATGGTGTCAGTTTGGGAGGGGCGTTTTTCGGGGAATCCATGTTTTTTACGCAGCGGGATGCCTCCAAAGTCGCACTTGCCGCTCTCTGCGAACAGATGCTGCGGCAGGGCATGCCGCTTCTCGATGTGCAGTACAGCACACCGCATCTGACGCGACTCGGAGCGTTTGAAGTTTCGCGCAAGAATTATCTTGCCAGGCTGGAACAGGCGCTCGCATTGCCTGTCACGTTTCTGTCGGAAACGCTGCCCGCAGAAGGGGAAGGGGAAAACTGATCAGACATCCTCGAATGCTTTGTCGAGCAGCTGCTGTGTGATCTCACCCGGCGCGGGCAGATCGATCAATGCACCCTGCTGACCAAGGACGAATGCCGAGACGGCGTTGGCGAAATACGTGGCGTTCGTCAGAGGCTTGCCGTTGTTCATCGCATAATAAAGTCCGGCATGCCAGGCGTCATGCACACCTGCGGGATCGACGACCTCCGCCTCCACAGCCGGCACACGCACGACTTTGCTGCCATCCGAGACCAGTGCTCCATGCTTGCCCATGGTCATGATCACTTTCTCCGCACCCATCTCATGGTACTGCTTGAGGTAATCTTCACGATTTCCTTTCCCGAACAGATGTTCCGCATCATCGATGGTAGGCGTGAGAATGTCCGCGAACTGCAGCGTTTTCTTTATGGTATTCTGGGCGTCATTCCTGTTGCGCCAGAGTGCCGGCTCGTATTTCGGCTGCAGCACCGTCGTGCTCTCGAACTTCTTGCTCAGTCGGAGAATTTCAAAAACGCTGTGACGCGCGGGATGTTTCCACAGGCAGAATCCGCTTCCGTGAACGATGCGTGAACTCTGCGCGAGGGCAACATGCTCCTTGGTGTTATGCAGCTGCCATTCTGCCAGACGGTAATACGCACTCTGCAGGATTCGGCCCGATCGTGCTGTGAAAAGCAGGCTTGTCTGATGGTCGCGCGAAAACTGCATCGAAGTCGCGTTGACCTTGTGCTGGCGCAGGGTATTCTGCACGAAGGTGCCGAGCGCGTCTGCTCCGACCGAGGCGATACAGTTGCTCTTTCCTCCGAGCATGTTATAGTATATCGCGATCATCGCGGCGGAACCACTGATACGCCTGGTAAACTGTCCTGCCTCAGGCAGCGTTGTATCTTCGGCGCGCAATTCCACCATCGCTTCGCCAACTGTTGTCACATCGTAGATAACCGTGGGGGGTACCTTGAAATCATTCATTCCCTTTTACTCCTGTGCAATGTGACGTTCATAGTCACATATGTTTTTATTGGCCGGACGGATGAAAGTATGAATATCTCAATACATATTCAAAGTGGTAACCCGGTTTTTCTGCGCGGTACACAGGTGCGAGATGCGCGATCCGCACTTGCAGCGATGCGGCCGGGCCGGGCTGTGGGACGCCGTTTCACTTTGGATATTAGGGGTTCGGAGAATATATTCATCTGTTTATGGTAGCAGAGCGAATTCGGCATATCGAAAAGCGCATGGCCGACGCCTGCGAAAGGGCAGGACGCAGCCTGCAGGAGGTCACTCTCGTGGCGGTGACGAAAACGCAGCCACCCGAGACCGTCAATGAACTTCTGCAGACGGGCATCCTGGAAATTGGTGAAAACCGCGTGCAGGAGTACCTCCGCAAGAAGGATGCACTTGCGCCGCACCACCTCCACATGATCGGGCATCTGCAGCGCAACAAGGTGAAATACCTGGTAGGTGAGGTGGCAATGATCCATTCGGTTGACAGTGTGGATCTGGCGAAGGAAATCGATCGCCGATCCGCCTCCGCTGGATGCATGACCGATATCCTTCTCGAAGTCAACACGAGCGGGGAAGAATCCAAATTCGGATTTACCGCCGAAACCGCTTTTGCAGCGGTGAACGAAATACTTCCCCTGACTTCCGTGCGTTTGCGAGGACTGATGACAGTCGCCGAATTCGTGGATGACCCGGAACTTGTACGCCCTGCTTTTCAGCGGCTTCGTGCGCTGCGCGAACGCATCGTACAGGAATACGGCAACGGGGACATGGTTGAGCTTTCCATGGGAATGACCAATGATTTTGAGGTCGCCATCGAGGAAGGGGCCACCATCGTGCGTATCGGCAGCGCAATTTTTGGACCCAGAGAATGAGGTAAGCTTGTGAACGCGGAAACCATAGCAGGCAAATCGTTTTCCACCGTCCGTAAAGGCTGGAAACCTGAGGAAGTGCGGGCATACCTGCAGTTACTTGCGGAAGACCTCGTCGCCATGATTGACGAAAACGGGGCACTGCGTGCGGAAATCCTCCAGCTTGAATCCCAGCTCGAACACTCGCGTGAACTGGAGAGCAAGGTCCGGGGCATGCTGACCGAAATGAAAGCCGCGTCCACCAAGATGGTCGGGCAGGCTGAAGCCAGTGCCGCTGCCATGTCGTACAAAGTCGAACAGGAACGGAAAGCCATCCTCGACGAAGCACGAAGGGAAGCCGCGGTCATTCTGCGCGACGCGGAACGCCGCGCGGAGCGTCAGCTGATGAAAGGTAATGCCAGGCTGGAATCCCTCAAGGAGCAGATTGATCTGCTCGAGACCAAAAAGCTGGCGCTTATCACGCGGATCAAATCCATACTCCGATCCCAGGTGGATTTTCTCTCTGCGCTGGAGCAGTCACGTGGTTCTGCACTCCGCTCCGCGCTGACACATGCCACCAGCACACGAGAAGGCATCGATGCCGAGGTGGTGGACGATATTATTGAACAACTCGATCAACGGGAGAGCGAAGCATGACGGAATTGCGCGCCATGATGGAAGAAGCCGTGGCGTATATACGAAAGCAGACACCGACGGCACCGGCCGTCGGTATTATTCTTGGCACCGGCCTTGGCGGACTCGTGCAGGAAATCGAGACCGAGGTCGTCCTTGACTATGGTGATATCCCGCATTTCCCGATTTCGACCGTGGAGTCGCATCAGGGCAAACTCATCATCGGCAGGCTTGCCGGTATCCCGGTCATCGCCATGCAGGGCCGCTTTCACTACTATGAGGGCTATTCACTCAAGCAGGTGACGTTTCCGGTACGCGTCATGCACGCCCTCGGTGTGAGGACACTGCTGATTTCCAACGCCGCGGGTGGAATGAACCCGACCTTCCGTCGGGGCGATATCATGGTCATCTGGGATCATATCAACCTCATCGGTGACAATCCGCTGATCGGTCCCAATGATGACACCCTCGGTCCGCGTTTTCCTGATATGAGCGAGGCATACAACAATGAATTGATCGCCATGGCAGAGCAGGTCGCACTCGATAATGCGATTTCGCTGCGAAAGGGTGTATTCGTCGCCGTGGCCGGACCGAATCTCGAAACGCGTGCGGAGTACCGTTTCCTCCGTGGCATCGGGGCGGATGCCGTCGGCATGTCTACCGTACCCGAGAACATTGTCGCCGTGCATATGGGAATGCGTGTCCTCGCGTTTTCCATCATCACCGATGAGTGCTTCCCCGATGCACTCGAACCCGTAGATGTGCCGGCGATCATTCAAACGGCAAATGAAACCGAGCCGCGTCTTCGTGCTCTTATGAAAGGAGTGGTCGAGCGCCTCACGGCGTAGACGGCACTGCACATGGAAGATCAGCTCGCATTTCTTCGTCTCCTTCTCGTATTGCTGGTGCTGTCAGTGGCAGTCGTTGCAGGCATGCTTTTTCTGCAGCACATCCCCCTCATCGGGATGCTGCCCGGCGACATGGAGTTCGATTTCCCCGGTATTTCGATTTATATCCCCATCACCACGACCATTCTGCTCAGTGTACTCCTGACCCTGGTCGCGTATCTCGTTCATCGTCACTCAAAGTAGTTATTCAATATTACCACCATGTCCAATTTCGAAGCCTTCCCTGAAAGATTTTCCTACTCCGAGCTGGAGAAAGACATCCTCGCGTTCTGGCATGAACACGATATTTTCGAGAAAAGTATCTCACAGCGTGAGGGGGCAAAACCGTTTACATTTTATGAAGGACCGCCTTCGGTTAACGGGAAACCGGGAATTCATCATGTGCTGTCACGTACGCTGAAAGATCTCGTCTGTCGTTACAAGACGATTACAGGTCACCGCGTGCAGCGCAAGGCTGGGTGGGATACGCACGGACTCCCTATCGAAGTCGCGCTCGAGCGGGAATTGAAATTCGAGCAGAAATCCGACATCGAGAAATACGGCGTCGCAAAGTTCAATACGCGTGCGAAAGACTTCGTCTACCATCATATCGAATACCCGGAAGGCTGGCAGAAACTGACCGAGCGCATGGGATACTGGATCAATCTGAACGATCCGTACATCACCTGCACCAACGAGTATATCGAGTCCGTCTGGTGGGCGCTCAAACAGTTTTACGGCAAGGGACTGATCTACAAGGGATTCAAGATCGTTCCTCAGTGCCCGCACTGTGAAACACCGCTCTCGTCGCATGAGCTCGCGCTCGGATATGCCGATGTGCAGGACATGAATGTGTACGTGAAATTCCGCGTCCGCAATGAGGATGCACATATCCTTGTGTGGACGACGACGCCATGGACGCTGATTTCGAATGTCGCGCTAGCGGTCAATCCTGATGTCGACTATGTGAAAATCCGTTCTTCGGAACATGGCGTGCTTTATCTCGCGAAAGAACGACTCAGCGTTATCTCCGAGGAGTACGAGACGCTGGAGGAAATGAAAGGGAAGGACCTGCTCGGACTCGAATACGAACAGCTCTTCGATTACGTTTCCGTCGATAAAAAGGCATTCTATGTTGTTGCCGGCGATTTCGTGACCACGGAAGACGGCTCGGGTATCGTGCATATCGCACCTGCCTTCGGTGTCGACGATTACGAAATGATGAAGCAGTACGATCTGCCGTTTATCCTGCCCGTGCAGCCCAATGGAAGATTCGATGAGCAGGTTACGGATTTTGCCGGACGCCTGGTGAAGACGCTCTCATTTGCCACTCATGAGGAAGAAGGCGTCGATCCTGAGATCATCCGCATGCTCAAGCAGAGGGGACAGATTTACCGTTCGGCGAAAGATTACATGCATAGCTACCCGCATTGCTGGCGCTGTGACAACCCGCTGATCTATTATGCGCGCGACAGCTGGTATATACGGACGACGGAGTATTCCGATCGCATGATCTCTCTGAACCAGGAAATAAACTGGATGCCTCCTGAAGTCGGCGCCGGACGTTTCGGCAACTGGCTGGAAGAGAACAAGGACTGGTCGCTTTCCCGTGACCGGTACTGGGGTACCCCGCTGCCCATCTGGGTTGCCGAAGATGGCTCCGATCAGTTCATCGTCGGTTCAGTCGACGAGCTTTTGGAAGGCTTCCGTTTCGTCGATGGTGAGCGCGTCGCGCTCTCGCGTGACGATATCGATCTGCACAAACCCTGGGTAGACGATATCGTGTTCGAAAAAGATGGGAAGCTGTATCGCCGTACCCCGGAACTTATCGATGTCTGGTTCGATTCCGGCGCCATGCCGTTCGCGCAGTTCCACTATCCGTTTGAAAACAAAGAGCTGTTTGAAAACGCGTTTCCGGCGGATTTCATCTGTGAAGGAATTGATCAGACGCGCGGGTGGTTTTACACCCTGCATGCGATCTCCGCTGCGCTGTTTGACAAGCCGGCATACAAGAACCTGATTGTCAATGAGCTCGTGCTCGACAAGCGCGGCCAGAAGATGTCGAAGTCGAAGGGCAATGTCGTTGATCCCTTTCTCGTGCTCGAACAGTACGGCGCCGATGCCACGCGCTGGTACCTCACCGTCGGGAGTCCCCCGTGGCGCCAGACGATGTTCAATGAGAAGGATATCGAGGGCGTACAGAAGAACTTCTTCCGTGCCCTTATAAACACCTATCAGTTCTTCGTCCTCTACGCGAACATCGATGGTTTCGAGGGACGCGAGAATGAGATTCCCATCGAAGACAGGCCTGAAATTGATCAGTGGATCATGACGGAGCTGCATGCGCTGGTTGGGGACGTTCGTGAACTGATGGATGCCTATGATGTAACCCCGGCTGCCAGAAAGATTGCGGACTTTACCGTGGACCAGTTGTCCAACTGGTATGTGCGTCGCAACAGGCGCCGTTTCTGGAAAGGCGAGATGTCAGACGACAAGCTCGCTGCCTACCAGACACTTTACACCTGCATGCTCACGATTGTACAGCTCACATCACCCTTTGCGCCCTTCCTGAGTGAAAATCTGTATCGGCGTCTCACGGCAGTTGCCCCTGAGGGGCAGAATGCAGAGAGCGTACATCTCGCCTTGTTGCCAGAGGCCGGTGATGTCGACAGGGAACTGATGCAGAAAATGCATGACGCACAGCGCGTGGTGTACCTGACGAGAGGACTGCGTGAACAGACCAGGCTTAAAACCCGTCAGCCACTCGCACGTATCCTGATTGCAACGACATCGGACGCAACACGCGACCATATCAACGCCATGCGCGATGTCATTCTCGAAGAAACCAACATCAAGGACATCGAATTCATCGCGAACGATTCAGACTTGCTGAAGAAAAAAGCGAAGGCCAATTTCAAGGCCATCGGTCCCCGCTACGGGAAGCTCGTCAAATCCATCGCAGCGCGCATTGCGCAGTGCAGCATCGACGAGATCAACGCTCTCGAACGTGATGGCGAACTTCGCTTCAACATCCAGGGTGAGGAAATTACGCTCACGACCGATGATATCGAGATTCAGCATGAGGATATCGAAGGCTGGACGATTGGCACCGACGGCAATATCGTGCTTGCGCTCGATACGACGCTGACCGAGGAGCTGATGGACGAAGGTATTGCGCGTGAACTGATCAGCCGCATACAGACCCTTCGCAAAGAGCAGGGGCGTGAAGTGACCGACAGGATTCAGTTGACGTATATGACCGAAGATACTGCTCTTGAACGCGCAATTAATCGAATGGAATCGTATATTTGCGCTGAAACGCTCGCAGTTCGTATTGTCAGGGCGGAGATCCCGGCAGAAAGCGGCGAGAATATTGAGGTCAATGAATTGGCCTGCCGTCTGCAGATCGAGAGCGCGAAGCCGGAATAATCCGAAGCGTTGAGTTCATTTTGCCATTTGACCGGAGAAATATCATGGCAGCAAAAACAGCAAAAAAGAAGAAGGACGCCGTGAAAAAGTCGGCATCGGCATCCAGGACTGCGAAGAAGAGTGCAGCGGAAAAGAAATCTCCCGCAAAGTCTGCGACGCGAAAGTCCCCCGTAAAGAAAGCAGCTGCCAGTAGTAAGAAAAATGCCACTGCCACGAAGTCCGCTGCATCCAAAACTGCGGACAGGAAAACTGCCAAAGCATCAGCCACGAATAAAAAAAGCACAGTGAATAAAAAGAAATCGACAACCTCGAAGAAAAGTAAAACGTCAACCACCGCCGCAGGGAAGAAGACTGTGACGAAGAGTGCATCCGGTACCGCGAAAAAATCTGCTTCGACGAAAAAGAGCACTGCCGGCAAGACTGCGACCAGGAAAACCGCCGCGAAGAAATCAACCGCAGCGAAGAACAGTACACGCAGTACGGCGAAAAAGAGTGCGGCCCCGAAGAAACGTGCGGCAACGAAAAAAACTGCCACGGTCAGCAAGAAAAAAGCCACGACGAAAAGTGCCACAAAGAAGGCTGCTTCCTCGAAGAAAGCCGCAACCAAAAAAGCCGCGACCACAAAGAAGACTGCCAAAAAGACTGTGGCGAAGAAAGCCGCAGCCGCGAAAGGCAGTGCAGCCACGAAGCGGAAAACCGGCACGCGCAAAGCCTCAACCAAGGCAAAAACCGAGGCGAAGGGCGCAGCTGAGGAAACGAAACCGAAGCGCAAGTATACGCGTCGCAGCAAGAAAACACCTGTTGCTGTTCCGAAATATCAGGGCAAGCAGGGATCACTGCTGCGGAAAAACCGTGAAGCCGTCGTTCCTGCGTCCCCACGTGAGGAAGTACGACATACTGACGCGAACCTTGAGTATTTCAAGGGGATTATTCTTCAGAAAATTCATGATGCGAATGAGGAACTGTACAGCATCGAGGAACGCCTTAAAGACGGTTCTTCAGGTGAATACAGCGAAGATTCGACATACTCCCTGCACATGGCTGATCAGGGTACGGACGCCATGGAAAGGGAAAAAGCATATCTTTTCGCTGCACGCGAACGCAAGTTCATCTCCCATCTTACCGATGCCCTGCAGCGGATCAAGAGCGGGAATTATGGTATCTGCATCGTGTGTGGCAACCTGATTGAGAAAGGCCGGCTCGAAGCGGTGCCGCATGCCCGCATGTGCATCAGCTGCAAACAGGAAACCAAGGTCCGCTGATACCAGCCGGGAGTGAAATTCCAGATATATGCGCATTCTTTTGTTATCGCTTGGTGTTCTGGTCGCCGACCAGGTCACCAAGCTTCTTGTTAAAGGCATCAGTATTCCCTTTCTCGGTATCTCGATTGAGGGAATGCACTACGGTGAATCCATCCCCGTCTTCGGTGACTGGTTCAAAATCACGTATATCGAGAACCCGAACATGGCCTTTGGCCTCGAGTTCGGTGGCAAGCCCCTGCTCGTTGCCGTTGCGCTCATTGCGTCCATTGGGATCGTTGTCTATCTGTGGAAGCACAGGGAAACCAAACCATGGTTCCGCGTGGCGCTTGCACTCATTCTGGCAGGTGCGGTAGGGAATCTCATTGATCGCACGTTTTACGGGCTCATCGATGACTCCGCGGCACTTTTTCAGGGAAATGTCGTTGATTTCATCAATTTCGATCTGTTCACCGTGAACCTGTTTGGATCATCGTTCAAGTTCTGGCCGATCTGGAATATAGCGGATGCCGCAGTATCCGTCGGTGTCGTGCTGCTTCTGATTATCGGACTGCCACAGAAGGAGGGGAAGCCAGAAGAAGCCCTGCCAGCTGCATCCGGAAACGAACCGGCCAACGATGTCTGATCTGCAGATCGAAAACTCTGCTGATGATATAGACGATCTGCAGGATGACGACAGTCCTGACGTTACCATCTACGAGCTGCACTCAGCGCCGAATGCGCGCCGTGTGCGGCTCGATCAGTTTATTACCAGGAGCGTCGAAAACGCATCACGCAGCAAGGTGAAATCGCTTATTGACGCAGGGGGCGTGACGGTCAATGGTGAAATAGTGTCGAAGGCGGGACGGCTGGTACAGCCGGGAGACACTGTCGTATGCACGGTACCAAAACCGCCTCCCCCGGAGGTCGTGCCCGAAGACATCCCCCTCGAGATCGTTTATGAAGACGATGATGTGCTCGTGGTCAACAAGCCTGCGGGAATGGTGACGCATCCCGCCTTTGGCAATTACAGCGGCACACTGGTGAATGCACTGCTGTATTACACCTCGCAGCTCTCACGGGAACGCGGAGAGGAACGACCCGGTATTCTGCATCGATTGGATAAGGACACCTCCGGACTGCTCGCCGTCGCAAAGACGGAGCGAGCGCATCAGTATATCGCCCGCCAATTTGCTTCCCACAGCATCGAGCGGGAATACCAGGCCATTGTGTGGGGGACACCTTCACCGTCTGCCGGGTCTGTGGATGCACCGATCGCGCGGCATCGGAGCGACAGGAAGAAAATGGCTATTGTCGAAGGGGGGAAGCGGGCGGTGACGCACTATGAAGTGCTGAAGGAATATCCTGCCTTTTCGCTTATACGCTGCAGGCTGGAAACGGGCCGCACCCATCAGATTCGTGTGCATCTCTCGTCAATTCATCATCCCGTGTTTGGTGATCCGACGTATGGGGGACGCCGGATTCACTACGGGAATGTGACCGGACGGTTTAAATCCCTGGTAAACGGACTGCTTGAGCTTCTTCCGCGCCAGGCGCTGCATGCAAGAACGCTGGGATTTATGCATCCCGTATCGCATACGCTCGTGAGCGTGCAATCGGAACTACCTGAGGACATGCAGGAAGCGTTGCGCCGACTGGAAGAATACTACGGGGAATAATCAGCGGCCGAGAAAGGCAGCGTTCAACATTTTCGAGAGCAGCTTCGCGGTCAGGAAATCCGGTCCCGGTACTTCCCTGACAGGTGCCAGTTCCACGATATCAAAGCCAACTATTTTCCGGTGCTTCCCGAGCATTTTCATGAGCTGCACGGTCTCGTCCCAGAAGAGCCCGCCCGGTTCCGGTGTTCCTGTTGAAGGCATGATTGACGGATCGAGTCCATCGACGTCGAACGTGATGTAGACGTGTTCCGCACAGGCGTCGAGCACACGTTCCTTCCATGACTGACCGTATATCCCCTGGCGGATTTCCCAGCCAAAGAAGGTCTGAATCCCATCCTGTTCGATCCGTTCGTACTCTTCTCTGCATTGCGCACGCACACCGGCCTGCACAAGCTGCCGGGGAGGGAGGAAGTCGAGTACACGCGCCATCACGCTGGCGTGGCTCCATTTTGAACCTTCGTAGCTTTCGCGCAGATCGGAATGGGCGTCGATCTGCAGGACGCTCATTTCCGGGTATTTATCGAAGTGTGCGCGAATGGGGGCGGATGAAATCGAGTGTTCGCCACCGAGTGTTACGACGAACTTCTCCATATCCAGCAGTGCACGCACCTGCTCTTCGATCATGGCGAACGCCTCAGCATCGACAGCGCCATCAAAACGCAGGGGCTCGAGCGTTGCGATACCGTGATCTAAGCTCAGTTCGCGCTGAAACTCCTCGTCCCAGAACTCCACATAATGTGACGCCTCAATGATGGCCCCGGGACCCTTCCCGGTACCGCCTCCATATGAAACGGTGTGTTCATACGGTGCCTGCACAATTGCTATGGCGGATTCACCGAGACTGCTGTGTTCGGCTTCAAGTCCGAGAAAGTTTTTTTCCGTACCGAGAGTCTGCATTGTCAAGCTCACTGCGTAATGAGAAGGGGACGGGTGAGACGCTGCACGTCGGTCTCCAGGAGCAACATGAAAGTGCCGGCCTGCAATCCCGCCGTGGAAAGTTCGCTCGTCTGCTGTCCTGCTGTTGCCGCAAATCCCTCAACGACCTGCACCCGCCTGCCGAGCACATCCAGCAGCGACAACGTGTAGTGACCGGGTCGATCAAGCGTGAAGGGAAGTATCGCCGTCGTACCACTGCGAACCGGATGCGGAAAAGGACTTTCGATCCGCACGGTGGCAGCAAGCGGCTGGTCCGCGTCGAGAATGGTGGGATACTGATAGCTTATCTGCACGGTTGCCGCGCTGTCGGTGATTGAAAGCAGGCGAATGTGCAGATTGGTGCGTATCGTGTCGTTGCTGAAGATGAAATCAGGTGAAGGATTTTTCAGCGCGCAGAGTTCACTTCGCTTCATACTGAAGGCAACACGTTCATCGCCTTCCCAGCCATCAGCCCAGTAAACCCCATTGTTTACCGGAATGCGCTGCAGCCTGTTGTAGCCACCCACGGGCTGAGGAGCAACGGGATAGATCTTGCCCGTGCTCTCGTCGAGTGACCATGTGAAACTGCCTTCCGCACTGACGACAACGACCCTGTTCTGATTCATGCTGCTGCTGTTATATATCCGGTAGATGTACAGCCCTTCGACAGGCGCACCGTCCCATTGTGATCGCTTGCTTCGATATTCCAGTGCATAGTAGCTGCGGGACTGTTCTGCGACGGGGAGCAGGACAGCATCGTCTTCGGTGAGGTAGTCTTTCAATACCACCGTTGTATCCCTACCCGGGTCCAGCATACGGTAATCGAGATACCCCGCGAGTTGACGCTCGAAACTGCACATCCCGTAGCCATTCGAGGAGCTCGCCATGACACCGAGTCCGCCATACAATTCAGCGGGATGCGCTTCTCCGAACAGCTTGTGGCCCAGCTCATGCGTCGTTACCCGGAATGCGAAATCGTCATTCATGACAGCCTTGTAGCCGGGCAGGTAGGAGATGGTCAGTCCACTCGCGCGCGCGTCATTCCACTCGCCCGACCCTCCATAGAAAAAACGGTCCAGCGAACCGTCGACGAAGGCGTATCCGGGGAAACCGAGGTCGGAAATGCCGCTGAACGGAAGGAAACCTGCATTCGAAATGCTGCGGAATATGACAATCAGCAGATCCACCTGGCCGTCAGGTCCTTCCTCGACAGAAAACGGTACCCCCTGTGAATCCCAGTTGTCGTAATCTTCAAAGCTCATCTGCGTGTCGAGTGTGTCAATGAGCCTGCGAATGACTGTACCGTAGTTCTCACCCCAGTCGAGGTAATTTGTCTCTGTATGCGGTGTCGTCAACAGATGGGGGTAGACGTCCAACTGCAGATCCATCTGTCCGCCGGACATCTCCTCAAAATAGCGATGCATGCGCTCGGCGAACATGTTGGACCAGTTTGGAAGTCTTCCATTGGGCCAGGCGAGGTCGGCGACATCGTCGTTCTTCATCTGAATGAATGTCACCAGGCCGCGGATTCTGCCCTTGAACGGCAGGTAGGCGCCGCCGAGTTCGTCAATACCTCTTTTCGAGAGAGAATGCGTGCGAGCTTCTGTGATACTGTGTGTTCCGGTAACGGAGGGAAGCATACCGCAGTCAATGTGCTGGGCATGGACCGGCAAAACATGAAGAGAGAAGATTATCAATACGACGGGGAGTAGACGCGTGCAACCGCGTGACCGCTTCATAGGCTCTATTGGTATCCTGTCAGGGTGTATTGACAAGTCATGAACGTTTGCCTGTCACTGTAATCGAGTGACATTTTGCATTCATAAATGTAAACAATCGATCGATAACGCGCCAAAGGGGATAGGGCAGAAAACGCAGGATCTGAGAGAGGCGAAGGTGCAGGAAGGCCTTGTTCTGAAAAATGAAGCTGCGCGTTTGCGAAAGTCCGGCGCCGGTGAACATTGCCGTGAGCCGTTTCTCGTCAAAACTGTGCAGGTGGGCGTTCAGGGGAGTGGGTTTGTTGCAGTGAATACAGAGAGAGTAGCGTATGACTTCGCGATACGGGGTGGAAATGACAAGTCTCCCCCCGCTGCCGAGAAGTTGGGCGCACTCACGCACGACGTGCTCCGGATCGTTGCAGTGCTCGAGCACTTCGGAAGCGATGCCGCAGGTGAAACTGCCGGGACGAAAAGGGAGGTGCGCAGCGTCGGCGACGACGCACCAGGCGCGCTCTCCGTGCATTTCCCTGATGCGCTGGAGGTTGCGCAGGCCAAGATCGACGCTCACGACGCGTATATCCGTATTGTCGTGGAGGGAAGCCAGCAGCCATCCCCCTCCGCTGCCCACATCACAGATCACATCACCCGAAACCGGGCGCGCTGTATGGAGCACAGCCTGCTGAATGCGGCGTGTCGCGTCGTCCGTGGCTCCCTGCTGAGAGGCGAAATAATCAAATTCCTCGGCGTCGGTACGGTAATGTGCGGTGTGGTCGGCAAGCTGCATGCGCAAATCTACGTCCCGGAGAATGGCTATGCAAATTGCCAGAATACGGTGGACTCCCTATTTTGCAGTGACATTGAGCGGCGGTCTCCACCGCCACACAACCCCGAGACAACAGAGATCCACCTCCGCATGAACATAGAGTACGCGCGGCTCGTGAGCCTTTCGACAATTCATGTTCAGCTGTCCCAGCCGGTCCCGGAACTCGGTGCGCACGATATCATCATCGCTCCGTCCGTCACCGTGGAACATGTTGATGTTGATGGTGGACTGGTCACGATCACTGTTGACGGAATCCGGCTCTCCCGCAGCTATTCCGTTCTCGTGCGCAAGGGTGGCAATGCCGCACTCGACCTCACGCCCTGCATCGACGCCATGCGTCCGGAGGTTCCGCTCGGCTGCAGCGTAGAAGAGGATGTGTATGTGTTCAGACTGTTCGCGCCGCGTGCCGAGAGCGTGAGACTGCACCTGTTCGAAAGCTTCAACGAAGAAATGGGAGATGTGTACCACGCCGAGGCGCAGGACAGCGGGATCTGGCGCTGCGTGGTGAAACGGTCGGTCGATGCGCGATGGTATGCCTACAGCATCGAAGGCAGTCGGGAAAAAGGCGAAATGTTCAATTCGCGCATCCTCGTCGGCGATCCCTATGCACATGCTGCGGTATCAAGGAATACGTTCAGGCATGCAACCCGCTGTCTGCTCCCCGATCGCATCCCCTCCTACGACTGGAAGGATGATGCGCATGTCACCGTGGCAATGGAAGACCTGGTGGTGTATGAAATGCATGTGCGGGACATGACGGCACATCCGCACGGACTCCCGACCCAGGAGTTGCCAGGGACGTACGCGGCTGTTGCCGAAGGGGGAACGCTGGGTGTGATAGATTACCTGAAATCGCTTGGAGTGAATGCGGTGGAGTTGCTGCCACTGCAGCAGTACGCGTGGATGGAGCCACCGTACAAAGAGCATGCGGGAGATGGTGTGTACAACGACTGGAATCCCTATGAACGGAATCACTGGGGGTACATGACGTCGTATTTCTTCGCACCTGAAGCCAGGTACTCACGTACTGCCAGGCTGGAGCCCGGGCAGTGGAACGCAGCTGCTCCGGAACACGTCTCGGAGTTCAAGGATATGGTCCGGGCGTTTCACAGGGCGGGAATTGCCGTCATCATGGACGTCGTGTACAACCACACCTCGCAGTACGATTATCAGCCGCTGAAATACATCGACCAGCGGTACTATTATCGCAGCACGGAGAGCGGAGCACTGCTCAATGACAGTGGCTGCGGGAATGATCTCGATTCCCGAAAATTCATGACACGGCGGCTTATCGTCGAGAGCGTGCTCCACTGGGTAGATGAATATCACATTGACGGATTTCGCTTCGATCTCGCGAGCATTATCGATGCGGACACGTTCAGGGAAATTCGTGACCGCGTACATGAGCGGCACCCGGGTATCATGCTCATCGCGGAACCCTGGGGTGGCGAATACAATCCCGCAGGGTTCTCCGATCTCGACATCGCGGCGTGGAACGACGTCTTTCGTAACGGCGTCAAGGGATATGATCCGATCAAAGGGAAAGGATATCTCTTCGGGGGATGGGGACAGAGTTCTCCGGAAGATTTCGGCAAGTGGGTGCTCGGTTCCGTGCGCAGCAAGGGGGGACCTTTCAGGAAGCATGCGCATTCCATCAACTACCTCGAGTCGCACGACGGATACACGCTCGGCGACTTTATTCGCATTGCGACGGGCATGGTGTCCGCCGGAAAGGTGCTCGAAGATACGACAGCGCATCTTCCGCTTCGTGGTACCGAGCTCAGGATTGCGCGACTGGCTGCTGTCATGCTGTTCGCATCCCGTGGCGGTATCATGCTGCATGCGGGACAGGAATTTGCGCGCAGTAAGGTGATTGCAGATAGCGGTGTGCGTGACAGCACACCCGGGCTGCTCGACCACAACAGTTATGAAAAAGATGATGCGACGAACTGGCTGGATTTTCGTGTGCTTGAGTTGAACCGGCCGCTGTTTGAGTACTATCGGGGATTGATCGCACTGCGTGCGGCAACGCGATTGCTGCGGCACGCCGCGGAGGACAGGTACATGTTCCTCGCACCCGAAACATCGCTTGCCAGTGGTTTCTGTATCGCAGGCGATGGAGGGGAACCGGAGCTTGCCGTTCTCGTCAATGCCAATCACCACGACGCGGCACGCTACCAGTTGCCGGGGAAGATGCGCTGGAAGATTCTCGTCAATGCCGAGCAGGCGGGAACGAGTGTGCTGGGGATGCATGAAGGGACGGATCTCGATGTTCCGCCCCTGACCGCCTGTATCATGCAGGCACTGACGTCCTAATCGTCCCTTTTCAGAATGAGCACTGCCAACGGGGGAACAGTGAGCACGAGGGAGTGTTCACGCTTGTGCTGCGGAACATCCTCACTCTCCACGCGTCCGAAATTTCCGACACCGCTGCCGCCATAGAACTCCGCATCGCTGTTGAGGACTTCGCGATAGCTCCCAGCATCGGTGACACCCAGTCTGTACTGATGATGCACCATGGGGGTGAAGTTGCAGAGGAAAATCAGGCGCTGATCCGTCGATTTCGGGATACGCTCAAACGAGAGCAGGCTGTGATCCGCCTCCTCGAGATCGATCCACTGAAATCCCTCCCATGAGAAATCGTCCTCGAACATTGCGGGTTCGTTCTTGTACAGGGTGTTCAGATCACGAACCCAGGCGAGCAGCTGGCGATGCGCATCGAAATCGAGAAGGTTCCAGTCAAGCTGCGTGTCGTGATTCCACTCATTCCACTGGCCGAATTCCTGTCCCATGAATAGCAGCTTCTTCCCCGGATGCCCATACTGATACCCGAAAAACAGCCGCATGTTCGCAAATTTCTGCCAGTAATCACCGGGCATTTTGCTGATCAGTGCGTTTTTCCCGTGCACGACCTCGTCGTGAGATATCGGCAGCAGGAAGCGTTCGCTGAAGGCATACAGCAGACTGAACGTGAGATTGTTGTGGTGATACTTGCGAAAAATCGGATCTTTCTCGAAATACTTCAGCGTATCGTTCATCCACCCCATATTCCATTTCAGGTCGAATCCGAGTCCGTTGTTATCCACCGGATGCGTCACGCCGGCAAATGCCGTGGATTCCTCGGCCATGATCATGACGCCCGGGAAGTAGGAATGGATGGCCCAGTTCAACTGCCGCAGGAAATCGATGGCCTCGAGATTCTCTCTGCCGCCATACTGGTTGGGTACCCATTCTCCCTCGTTGCGGGAGTAGTCGAGATAGAGCATGGACGCCACGGCGTCGATGCGCAATCCGTCGATATGGAAGCGTTCAATCCAGAACAGGGCGTTCGCAATCAGGAAATTCTTCACCTCACTGCGTCCGTAATTGAAGATCAGCGTTCCCCAGTCCATGTGTTCACCCTTCCGGGGATCGTCATGTTCGAAGAGATGCGTCCCGTCGAAATATCCGAGAGCGTGCTGATCCTTGGGAAAATGCGCCGGCACCCAGTCGAGGATGACGCCGATACCGGCACGGTGGAAGGCATCGATAAGATATTTGAAATCCTCGGGCGTACCGTAGCGGCTGGTGGGGGCGTAGTACCCGGAAACCTGGTATCCCCACGATCCGTCGAATGGATGCTCCATGATCGGCATGAATTCCACATGCGTATATCCCTGTTCATGCACATAGGGCACAAGTGTTTCGGCGAGTTCACGGTAGGTCAGCGGACGACCCTCTTCGTCCTCATTCTGTTTCCAGGAGCCGATGTGCACTTCATAGATCGAGATGGGGGAGTGCATCGGATCGAGCGCTTTGCGATGCTGCAGCCATGCGCGGTCATCCCAGTCGAAAGGGGGACGCACCTGCACGACGGAGGCGGTGCGGGGACGCTTTTCCATCGCCAGTCCGAAAGGATCCGCCTTCGCGAACACGTGACCGTCATGCGACTTGATCTCATACTTGTAGAGTTCACCGTGGGTGACGCCGGGAATGAATATTTCCCAGACGCCCGATGAGCCGAGAACGCGCATGGCGTGCCTGCGCCGGTCCCACCCGTTGAAGGAACCGATGACGCTGACGCTGCGCGCATTCGGCGCCCAGACGGCGAATTCGACGCCCCCGATACCGCTTACTTCACGATAATGTGCGCCGAGCTTGTCGTACACGCGATAGTGGTTGCCTTCACCGAATAAATGCAGATCATAATCGCTCAGCTGGGGAAGAAAGGCGTAGCTGTCATAGAACGTGTGCACGGCGCCGTCGAACGTTTCGCGCCGCAGCTGATATGGGAAGGGGGAGGCCTCATCTTCAAAGACGTACTCGAAAAACCCTTCTTCGTGGATACGCAGCATGGGATAGTCTTTCGTACTGCCGTCATCGAAGCTGCGAATGACCGAGGCGTGGCTGGCCAGCGGCATGAACGCGCGTACGGCAACGCAGGCTTTTCCCTTGTATTCCACTTCGTGAATACCAAGGACGGCGTAAGGGTCGTGGTGTTCGGTGTAGACGATTTTGTAAATGTCTTCGACGGCGGCAGTAGATCGCATCATATGAAAATCCGTGACTGAGATATGCAGTCAATCTACAAAAATGCGCGTGCTGGGAAAAGAATACCGGTCAATCAGTAGGGAAAAAGAAAGCGGGCCCGTGTGGGCCCGCAAAAGTATGGTCGCCAGTCTCTTCTCAGATATTGAACAGGTACGAGAGATGGAACATGACGTTGGGCAGATGAAACTGGTCTTCCATGTTCGGAAGATTGTCATGCGATTCCTTCAGAATCTCGTTGAACGTCCATCCCAGGCTGATGCCGAGATTGAGATCGCCCACGGGGGATTTGACGATGGGGAATTCCCCACCGGCCCGCAGTTCGATCAATGTGTTCACATCCTCGATATCCGGTGTGATATCCTTGCGAAGAATGCGTCCCTCAGGATTGTTGATGTTTTCCGGGGGAGCGAGTCCGGCGTCTGGAATGGGAAAATCCGCGGAGTTGGTCATCTCACTCGAGGCGGGGAAGCCGATGTTCATCCCGATGAAAAACTCGCTGAACTGCAGCATGGCTGTCACGACGGTGTACTGGAACGTGCCTTCCGTAGTCAGGGGACTGTCGAAGGTCCAGCGGTGATTCTCATTGTCGATGTCGACGGACACGTGGTTGTTCTCATCGCTGAACGCGAGTGTGTGGTAGCCGAGTCCGGCGACAACACGGGTTTTTCCGCCGATGGGAATACTGGCGCGCACGCCGAAATTGGATCCAAGGCCGAGGCTGCGCGAAACCTGGCTCACATTGTAATCGGTGGTGTTCATCGCAAGCGTCAGTCCGGCAAGCGCTCCGATCTTGATATGTGTGTCTTCTTCGTTTGTCGCATCTTCAACCACGACGCGGGTCTGTGCGAGTGCCAGGGATGATGTGGCAAGGAAAAGCACCATAATTGGAATGACGGCCCTTCTCATGCAGCCTCCTCGTAATATGTTGTTATCTGGTAATTGTCTGCGCAAAAGTACGATTTTCTCGCTTTACTACAAAAGAAGCGAGGGGGTTGCGATGCCTGTTGGAAAGGGGTTGAACGTCTGCGCAGGGATGAGAGCTCAGCGTGTGAAGCGGCGCAGCACATCCCCATTGCTGTCGCGGTATGTGACGTTGAGCGGCATCTGTCCCAGTGCGTGTGTAGCACAGCTGAAGCATGGATCGAAAGCGCGTATCCCTGCTTCGATGGTGTTGAGCATGCCTTCACTCATTTCGGTTCCACTGTTCGGAACGATCGATCGGGCGATATCCCTGATTGTGCGGTTCATTGCACTGTTGTTTTGCGCGGTGGCGATCAGGAGATTGACACCGTTGACGATGCCATCGTCGTCCACGCGGTAATCATGGAACAGCGTTCCACGTGGAGCCTCCGTACAGCCAATGCCGCGCCTGCTGTTGCTGAAGGCCCGTGCGCGCAGCTGTCCGCTGTCCATCGCACCGACCTCGCCGAGCAGTTCCTCGATGCGCTCAAGGGCGAAGAGAACTTCGATCAGCCGTGCATAATGCATGTAGGCGTTGTGCTGCACGGTTTTTCCGTCACCGGCGATGGAGCGGAATGATTTCAGCTCTGCATCCGATTTCGGGGAGCCGGTGTGCGCGCAGATGTTGAGCCGGGCGAGGGGACCGACCCTGTACACACCCTTTTCGGCTCCCAGTGCACGGTAGTGGGGGAAGGACATGTACGACCATTCTTCGGTCTCTTCCGCGATGAGGCTGTCGTACGCGCTGTGCGCGGCGTGCTCGAGCGGCGTGCCATCGCTTCCGACCATGTGCAGGTCGCCGTCGTAATATTCGAGTTCGCCATCCTCGCCGCCCATGGCAAGGAACAGCGTCGGTGATCCGGCGAAGGCATTGAGATCTGCCATATGTGCATCCAGCCACGATTTCACCAGATCGAGTGCCTGGCGCACGGTTGTGAAGGCTTCGGGGAGTCCGTCAAGTATGATCTCCCTGTCTCGCGCATCGATTCCACTGCGTACACCACCGGGGATAACATAATCGGCATGAATGCGTTTTCCCGTGATCCGTGATATGACCTCCTGCGCCCACTTCCTGAGGCGGATTCCCCGGCGCATGAGCTCCCCGTGCTCACCGAGCATCGCAAACATGCTGCGGGATTCCGCGGGTGCCTGCATTCCCAGCAGAAGATCAGGTGCGGAGAAATGGAAAAAGCTGAGCGTGTGTGACTGCACCCACTGCGCGAGAATGAGAATGCGGCGGAGGGTCACAGCCGCAGGGGGAACGGCGACCGCGAGAATTTCATCGCCGGCGCGTGCCGAAGTTACGGCGTGACTGACGGGACACACCCCGCAGATGCGGCTGGTGAGCCGTGGCATTTCCCAGATGAGGTGTCCCCTGCAGAATTGTTCAAACCCCCGGTACTCTGCGACATGCAGCCGGGCGTCCTGCACACGATCTTCTGCATCGAAAAGGATGCTTATACTCGCATGTCCTTCGACACGTGTCAGGGGATCGATCATGATTTTACGTGTATCAGCCATAGCGCAGTTTCTCCCTGTCGAGCACAGGCTGCCGGTCATGCAGCAGCTCGTTGATCACGTACCATATCAGTTCGGCAGAGGGAGGACAGCCGGGAAGGAAATAGTCGACAGCAACGTACTGATGCAGTGGCGAAGCCTGTGCGAGGAGCTGTGGAAGCGGATTGTCGTCGCCCACGGCCAGCGCTTCACCCATGCTCCCGAAACCGCTCTGCAGGGCCGCTTTCTTTCCTCCCGTGTTTCGCATGGCCGTGATATTTCCTGCGACAGCACAGTCTCCGAAAGACACAAGCGACACGGATGACTCCCTGACAGAGCGCAGCATGCGGAGGTCGCTCTCGGTATTCACCGCACCTTCGACAAGGCAGATGTCCACTTCGCGGGGAAAGGTTTTGACATCCATGAGCGGAGAGTACACGATGTCTGCGAGCGCAGGGAGTTCGAGCAGCTTTTCATCCATGTCGAGAAAGGACATGTGACACCCCGTACAGCCACCAAGCCAGATCGTAGCAAATCGCTTGCGTGTGCTCATTTCTGCCTCCGCGTAACGTTCACCATGTAGCGCAGGAAGTCAGCTTTCCTGCTGCTGTCCGCGTGGCGGAGGCCCTTTTCGAACAGGGAACCCGTGGGACAGACGAGCAGACATTTGCCGCATGAAGTGCAGCTGCGCGCTTCTCCCCAGCGCTCTTCGAGATCACTGACTATCCACGATGCAACCCCGCGTCCCGCGATATCAAGCGTCTGCGCGCCCTCGATTTCATCGCACACGCGCACGCAGCGTGCGCAGAGAATGCAGCGGTTGTGATCGAGCACGAAGCGATCATGGGAGGAATCCACCTCTCGCTGCGGATGCAGATAATCGAAACGCACGTGATCCATGCCGACGTCGTATGCGAGATCCTGGAGATCGCAGTGTCCGTTCACCACGCAGACCGCGCAGACATGATTCCCTTCGGCGAACAGCAGTTCGAGAATCATGCGACGGTATTTTTCAATGCGCGGCGAACTGCTGCGCACGACCATCTGTTCTTCCACACGCGTGACACAGGCGGGCTGCAGGCGATTGTTTCCTTCGATTTCCACGAGGCAGAGGCGGCAGGCTCCGGTATCCGACAGTCCGTCGAGATGACAGAGCGTGGGAATGCGAATGCCATGTTCTCTCGCCGCATCAAGCACCGTCGCGCCGGCAGGCGCACTGATCATTTCACCGTCAATGGTCAGCGTGCGGATCTCAGACATGGGCGCCTCCAGACTCGATACCGGCGGCATCGCCCGCAGCTTCGGTGGAATGCACTGGGCAGACGCCTGCTTCACAGACATGGTCACGGTAATGCCGTTCAAACTCGGGACGGAAGAAATGCAGGGCAGATATGACAGGATTGGGAGCCGCCTGTCCGAGTCCGCAGAGACTGGTGTCTTTCACCATGACGCACAGCTCTTCAAGCGTCTCGATATCCTGCTCACTCGCGACGCCGCGGCGAATGCGATCGAGCAGCCGTGAAAGCTGTACGGTACCAACGCGGCAGGGAATGCACTTTCCGCAGGACTCGCTCTGGCAGAATTCCATGAAATACGCGGCGACATCGACCATGCACGACGAATCGTCCATCACGATCATACCACCGGAGCCCATGATCGAGCCTGCCTGCGCGAGGGATTCGTAGTCGACGGGGATATCGAGATGCTTTTCAGGTATGCAGCCACCTGATGGACCACCGGTCTGCACCGCCTTGAAGCTGCCACCGTCCGTGATACCGCCGCCAATATCGAAAATCACTTCCCGCAGCGTCGTTCCCATCGGGACTTCGATCAGTCCGGTGTCGCGCACGCGTCCCGCCAGCGCAAAAACCTTGGTACCGGTACTGCGCTTCGTGCCAATGCCCTGGAACCAGCGTGCTCCTCGATGGATAATGGGTGCGACATTGGCGAACGTCTCGACATTGTTCACCACCGTCGGTTTCCCCCAGAGTCCCACCTGCGAGGGGTAGGGGGGACGAGGATTCGGCTGCCCGCGTTTCCCCTCGATGGAATGCAGCAGGGCGGTTTCCTCGCCGGAGACGAAGGCGCCCGCCCCCATGCGCAGATCCACCCTGAAACTGAAGCCGGAATCGAAAATCCTGTTGCCGAGGAGCTGCTTCCTCTCCGCTTCCGTGATGGCGCGTTTCATGCGGTCGACAGCGAGAGGATACTCGCCGCGCACGTATACGAAGCCCTGGGTGGCACCGACGGCATACCCCGCAACGGCCATTCCTTCGAGTATCGCATGGGGATTGCCTTCGAGCATGGCGCGATCCATGAACGCCCCGGGATCGCCTTCGTCCGCATTGCAGACCACGTATTTCTGCTGCGACGTCCCACGTCGCACGATGTCCCATTTCAACCCGGTCGGATATCCGCCGCCTCCGCGGCCCCGGAGTCCCGCGTTGCGGATTTCCAGGATGATATGTTCCGGCGACTGATACGTCACCGCTTTCGCGAGCGCCTCATAGCCGCCATGTGCGATATAGTCTTCAATGCTTTCAGGGTCGATGCGTCCCATATGCTCAAGCACAACCGGCGTCTGTCTTGTGAAGAACGGGTAGTCTTCGGGAAGCATACGTTCCTTCAGCGGCTTCCCATTAATGACATGCTCCCGAATGATACGTTCCGCATCCCCGGCTGTGATCCGCGTGTAGGTGACATCGCCGGGAAGGACACGCAGGAGTGGACCCTGTCCGCACAGTCCCATGCAGCCGGTGGTTACAATTCTGATTTCCGGACGAATCCCTTCTTCTTCACAAACGGATTCAAATGCGCGTTGAATTTCCGCCGCTCCCGCCGAGCGGCAGGTCCCGCTGCCGCAGATCTGTATCTCGGCCCGGAATGACGCGAGCTGCTCCCGGTACAACGCACCGATCTGGTACAGGTCTTCTATCGTCATGCGTCATGCTCCACGGTCATACAGTTTGCTCCACCGTCAGTCCGCTCCATGGTCATCCCTCCGGATCCTGAAGTTCTGCAATCGCATTGCTGACGTCTTCGGTGCGGGCATCGACAATCGTGCGATGGTCGACCTGGAGCAGGGGACCGCGTCCACAGGCACCGAGGCAGTGGGCGGAGCGCAGACGAAGCGAATCGGTCGTGCCGTTCTCCTCACACTGGCATTCCTCGTGGGCGGTACGCAGCAGCGCCGCGGCGCCATTGACATAGCAGGCAGTACCCATGCAAATGGTCATTTCGTGCGCGCGGGGTTTTTCAAGAGAAAAAAGAGGATAGAAACTGGCGACACCGAAAACACGGCTTCGTGGCAGGGAAAGTGCATCCGCGATATAGGCGAGTACATCACGAGGGAGATATCCGAACACATCCTGTGCCGTATGCAGCAATTCGATCAGAGCCTCCGGCCGGCCCTGATGCCGGCTGAGTGCGCGGTCGAGCTGTTTGTGACGACTGTCGGTATGAGGCGGAGTGTACTCCATGAGGCTACAGTACTGCGAACGCGTTATGGTGTGGTGACGACCTCGTTTCGGACGATCAGCAGGATGGCGGCATGCGGTACGATGACGTAACGGTTCTCTTCAAACTCCACCTCAATGCCTTGCGATTTCATGAAGATGACGTAATCACCTTCCTCGACCTGCAGCGGAATGTATTTGATCGGGTCCTTTTTTTCCGCCCAGGGCTCATCCTCGAAGCCGGGATTCGGGACGGCGTACCCCGGTCCGGTTTTCACGACGAAGCCGCTCTGTATTTTTTCCTTTTCCTGTACGCTCGGGGGAAGGTAGAGGCCGGATTTCGTCATACCTTCCGGATCCTCCGGTGTGACGAGGACACGGTCTCCAACCACAAACAGCTTTTTGACGTTTCTCATCGCTGCCTCAGAGCAGATCGCTGGCAAGCTCGGCGAGATCGGATCGTTCACCCTTCTCGAGTGTCACGTGGGCATAGAGGCTCTGTCCCTGCATCTTGTCGATGAGGTAGCTGAGTCCGTTCGACCGGCTGTCGAGATAGGGATGATCGATCTGGTAAATGTCGCCGGTGAATATGAATTTTGTGCCTTCGCCGGCGCGTGTGATAATGGTCTTGATCTCGTGCGGTGTCAGGTTCTGCGCTTCATCGACGATGAAATATATATTCACCAGGCTGCGGCCCCTGATATACGCGAGCGGGGAAATGACAAGCTTTTCCTCCTTCAGCATTTCCGCGATGCGCCGGTGCTTGACGTCGGATTCTGCGAACTGGTTCTGGATGACACCCAGGTTATCGAACAGCGGCTGCATGTAGGGATCGAGCTTGGAATGAATATCACCGGGGAGGAAACCGAGGTCCTTGTTGCTGAGAGGAACGACGGGACGTGCGAGGTAGATCTGCCTGTACAGTTTGCGTTTCTCCAGCGCGGCCGCCAGGGCGAGCAGGGTTTTCCCGGTGCCCGCTTTTCCGCACATCGAGACGAGCGGAATGTTGGGATCCGTCAGTGCCTGCAGGGCGAAAGTCTGCTCGGAATTTCGCGGCGTGATGCCGTAGGCCTGGAACTTGTCGATTCGCTTGACCTGCCGCATCTGTGCGTCATACGTTGCGAGCGCCGATTTCTTGCCGCAGCGCACGATGAAATATTCGTTGGGACGAAAGCTGTTGGCATCCTCGAACTCTTCAGCCGGCACTTCGAACGGCATCTGGTACAACCGGTCAATGATCGTGTCATCCACCACCTCGAGCACCCGTCGTCCGGTGTACAGCGTGTCGAGGTCCTTGACCATGTCGGAAGCATAATCCTGCGACCGCAGTCCCATGCCTTTCGCTTTCATCCGCAGGTTGACGTCCTTCGTGACGAGTATGACCTGCTTGCCCGGGAATTCCGCATTCAGCGCGTATGCACAGTGCAGGATGCGGTGATCGGGCGTCTGTGTCGGGAAACTGCGGGCAAATTCGCTCTCGAGTTCCTGATCGAGGCGGATGGAGATATTGCCCATTTTGTCACCGATTTTCACGCCGCCGTTGAACAGTTTGTCACCGCTCAGCGTATCGAGCGAGCGCACAAATTCACGCGCGTGGAAATTCAGTGTTTCATTACCCTTCTTGAATTGATCCAGTTCTTCCAGCACGGCAATCGGAATGACGATGTCATGCTCCTCGAACTTGTGGATGCAGGAGCTGTCATGAAGGATGACATTGGTATCGATGACAAAGATCTTTTTTCTGCGGGAGGGAGTGCGAGTGGTCGTCTTCTTTGTGGTTTTCCGCGGCATACATCATCCTCGGGATGGAACTGCGTTTATCACTTCACAAGTTAGTCGTATTTCCTGTAATCACAAGCCGGATGAATGATGAAATTCCGCCGTTCATCATGTATATTCCAGCCATTACATCGATACGTCATCAGGAGGATACATGTCGCCACGACGAAGCTGGGACGCCTATTTCATGAGAATTGCCACGCTGGTTGCTGATCGGGCAACCTGTTCGCGCGCAAAAATCGGAGCGGTGATCGTGAAGGACAAGAACATCATCGCCACGGGGTACAATGGCTCGCCGGCGGGACACCCGCATTGCACCGATGTGGGCTGCCTGATCTACGTTTCACGCAATCCCGACGGTGAAGAGGAGGAAAACTGTTTCCGCACGATTCATGCTGAAATCAACGCCATCGCCCAGGCGGCGAAGCATGGAGTGGAAATCGAGGGTGCCGACATCTATGTCACGGCAAGTCCCTGTTATCATTGTCTGAAGACAATCATGAATACGGGGATCAAACGGATCATCTACCTCAAACCCTACAAAATCCATCGCATTGAGCCTTTGCTGGCACATTCCAGCATCGAACTGTATCAGCTTCCCCCCGAAGAACTTCTCGAGACGGAATAACAGAACAGGCGCCTGCGGGGCGCCTGTTCTGCATAGAGGGGGAATTTATTATTGATTCTGGCTGCATTATGCAGATTCTGCATATTTCACGGACGGAAAATATGCAGAATCTGCATAAACGAGTCCGTCAGAATATGCAGTTTCTGCATAATTACCGGGAAGTGACGCGGAATTCAACGCGGCGGTTGAGTGCACGTCCCTCATCGGTGTCATTTTCAGCAACCGGCTGTTCCATGCCATAGCCGTTGGCTGTCAGGCGTGCAGGTGAGATACCTTTTTTGACGAGGTATTCACGCACCGCCTGTGCACGGTCATGCGAAAGCTTTTTGTTGTATTCGCGTGACCCCACATTGTCGGTGTGTCCGGCGAGCTCAACCTTGACCGTGGGATTGCCTTTCAGCCAGTCGGCCGCCCTGTCGAGATCCACGTACGATGCGGGCTGCAGCGTTGCCTTGTCGAAATCGAAGTAGACAAGCAGGCGCACGATGTCGCGAGTCATGGCGATGTCTTTGCGAACCATCTTGTTCATCGACTCGGCCGGGACGTCGAAGCGGTCGGAATAGAACAGGTAACCAGGTGCTTCCGCGGTGATGACGTAACTCTTTCCAGGCTGGAGTACTACGATGTAATCACCGTTGACTTCATCGCTGTAGAAAGTACTCAGGACCTCATTGGTCTCAATGTCGCGTACCGTGAGGGCAGCGCCCACCGGGGCGTCATTGCGGGAATCGGTGACGCGTCCCATCACCGTTGTCACACCGCTGGGCGGGAGGGGATTCGGGACGGCGAGATAGACATCCAGACCACCGCTGCCACCGGGACGATCACTGGCAAAGTAGAGATCGTCGGAGTTCAGTCTGAGACTGCAGAAGTAGTCGTCATATTCGCTGTTGATGGGCGTGCCGATATGCTGCGGTTCGGACCATCCCCGCTGCGATTTCCGCGTGCGGTAGATATCGAGTCCGCCGATTCCGGGCTGCATGTCGCTGGAGAAATACAGTGTCTGATTGTCTGCAGCGATGTAGGGGGCGACCTCATCACCGCTGGTGTTGATCGTCGCCGGCAGGTTCACGGCCTTGCCGAAATCACCGCCGTACGTGCGACTGCACATCCAGATATCGGTGCCACCCTGTCCACCCGGGCGCTCGGAGGAAAAGAACAGCAGGAGTCCGTCAGGCGAGAGGCTTGGCTGCGAATCCCACGAAGATGAGTTCACATTCCGCCCGAGATTCGAGATGTTGCGCCAGCTGCCACCGATGTATTCGGCGATGTAGAGATCGCAGTCTCCAACGCCATCGGCCCGGTCACAGGCGGTGAACACCATCCACCTTCCGTCAGGAGTGATTGTCGTTCCGCCTTCGTCACCGGAAGAGTTGAGAACGGGACCCGCGGCCTGGATCTGCTCCCAGTCCGTCTGTCCCATGACGGCGGAATAGATATCCTGATCCCCGTTGCGGTTTGATGTGAAATACAGAACTTTCCCCGTACCGAGCAGCAGGGGTGCAAAATCATCGTCGGAAGAATTGAAATCGCCACCAAGCGAACGGACAGTTACGTCGTAGTTCTGTGGTGTGATCATTTTTCGTTGTGGTTTCATTTCCTCCTGCGCCATGGCCGTCGTCGCGAGAAGCAGCAGCGGCAGGAACAGGCATAATGTGCGTGCCAGATGTTTCATGCTCGTATTCTCCTCGTGTTAGTCGATATGCCAGCGAAGGCCGATGGTAATGAAGCTTGTAATCATGTTGAAATCCGGATTGACGAAGCCGGCGTCGATGGCGGCCTGGTCCACCTGGTCGCTATCGATCAGATCGCCCATCGGAATGGCGACTGCGGCCTCGGGTGTCAGTGACAGCGAAGGCGTGAGCGGAATCCAGAGTCCGAGTCCGAGTTTGAAATCGAGGCGTGAATCCTTGAACTGCTGAATTTCACCTTCCGTACTTCCCTCACGAAGCATGTTCGGGATCGATCCGTTCATGTCTTCCCAGTAGTAGAGATCTGCGGGATCAACGATGCTCTGATTGAGTGTGAAGTTGTTGGAAGAAAGTGAACTGTAGGCGAAGCCGAGAAGAGCGTACACCGGAGTCGTAGGGATATTGATGCGTGCGAGGATATCCGCACTGAGGTAATCGAAGCTCATGTCGGTTTCATTGTGCAGTATCGCGGTTTGCAGGGGCTCTGTCGGGTGCTGAATCTCCAGGTCCGTTTCAGATGTCCCCGTGCGCGTGTGGTAGTAGCCTTTGATGACAATCCCGAAAATGTCCGACAGTGGGAAATCCACGGTCGCCCCGAGATACAGTCCGAGGCCGTCGCCTTCATCAGCGCTGCCGAACCAGTCGAGTTCGGGAACGTAAGGATGAGGAATGATGTAGTAGACTGGTCCGTCCTGGAAGCGGGAATAGGTCAGCCCCGCATCGACACCGATATACCAGACATAATCACTGGGTTGCGTACGTTCGGGACGTAGTACGTCCCCGCCGTCGCGCAGCCATGATCGAGAGGGCTGCCGATCAGGTCCGTCCGCGAATCCCTGCTGCGGGAGCGCAGGGAGCAGCAGTCCGCTGATCAGCATTACAGCCAGACAGGTGCGTAGAGATAGGCGCATGTCCATGAATCCTGAATGTTGATAGGAATTTGGCATATGTCACGACAACGAATCCCTGCGGGTTGCAGGAATGCGAAAGTCAAATAGCTGATGGATATGGCCCTATTATATGTCTATTTGCACAGTTTTGCAACAGGCGGAAAGTGATTTGTCCTGCGCACCGGCGAGACTTCGTCGCCTGATACGGACGCGAGGTGTCAGTCTTTCAAAAAATCCGCGTTGAAGGGTTCCGGCAGCAGGTTGGTAAGGGAGAGGATGCGCGGGTTTTCGTGTGCATCAGAGAGGATGATGGGGAGGGAAGGATTGAACTCGCTCAGTACCTGGCGGCAGGCACCGCAGGGGGGCACGGCCTCGCCGTCTGCAACGATGGCGATGGCGAGGAAAGAGGTGTAGCCAGCAGTAACGGCGGCAAACACTGCCGTGCGCTCTGCGCAGCAGGTGAGAGAGTAAGAGCTGTTCTCGACATTGCAGCCCGGGACGACACTGCCGTCTTCTGTCAGCAGCGCGGCACCGACGCGGAAACCGCTGTACGGGGCATGTGCCTGCTCGCGGGCCTCGCGGGCGATAGTGAGGAGTTCTCTGGCGGTCTCGACGGGGAAGTCCATGATGCCTCGAAGCAATGGGAGATACAAAAAAAGGCCTGATGTATTCAGACCTTTTGTGGACCCAGACGGGATCGAACCGACGACCTCTACAATGCCATTGTAGCGCTCTCCCAACTGAGCTATGGGCCCGAGGGGTTCACAAATGTAGTACCTTTTTCACATGAATGCAAACCACAGGGAGATCTGCCATGCGGGCCGGCGATGCAGCGATTCATCCGGGTATCATCTGCGTGAAATAGTCCGTTTTCTCATGCGTGTGAATGGCCACGGCTCCGGCGCGTACGAGGCGCACGAGAAGGCGGGAAGCGCGGCGTTCACTCACGTTGATGAGACGGGCATATTCCTTCACCGTGATGCGTTCATTTTTTTCGAAGTAGCGGAAAAGCCTGCGCTCGGCTTCCCCGTATACCAGCCGCACCGGTTCGGAGGCGCCATACTGGTGGCGCAGAACGCGAATCATTTCTTTCGAAGCCTGTATGCTCTTTTCCCCGACACGCACGAAGGCCTTCTGTTCTTCGCCATCGTCGACGAGATAATGCGGTTTGCGCTCGCTCTCGGGAATCTCGATACAGATCACATCGCATCCGTCGAAATTGAAAATATCCACCGCGTGCTCCACGGGGGGATCACAGAGATGACGAGCGGCGAACGCGATGTCCTCCATTTCCGCTTTTTCGCTTTCAACGCCGACAACGGACCTGTCGTCATCGATGCCAAAAAGAATGATTCCCCCACGTGTATTCGCGAACGCGATCATCTCCCGGGCGATCTTGGCTGGAGTCGAGACCTTGCGCTTGAATTCGACGGTGAGTCCTTCACCTTCTTCAATGCGGGCTGTGACGTCGTGAAATCTCATAATCCTGTCATCATGTGTCTGCTCTCAGTATGAGGAAAAACGTGATGGCAGACAATGGGGTTTCCCGCCCGCAAAAAAAACTGCGCAGGATTTTGTACTATTGCAGCAGTCGACGATCACCAGCACAGGCATGCGATGCCCATTCTCTGCAACTATTACCTCACCTATCGCTGCAATGCATACTGCGATTTCTGTCACTTCGGGGATCACAAGGCGTTTCACGCGAGTCGGCATGCACCGACGGCAGATGTCATGCGCAATATCCCGGATCTGCGGCGGCTGGGTGTGCGCTTTATCGACCTGACGGGAGGGGAACCGCTGCTTCATCCCGACATCGATGCCATCGCGGGTGAGGCGCAGAGGCATGGCATGCGTACGAGCATCACGACGAATGGACTGCTCTACCCTAAACTGGCGGAGCGCCTGCGGGGGAAGGTGGATCTCCTGCACTTTTCACTCGACAGCGCTGACGCAGAACAGCATGATGCCATGCGCGGTATCGCGTGTTTCAGCCATGTGCTCGAGTCGCTCGATATCGCGCGCGAGCTCGGTGAAAAACCGGATCTGCTGTTCACCGTCACGAACGAGAATTACCGGCAGATGGATGCGGTGTACGAGCTGGCGCAGGAGCGGGGATTGCTGCTGCTGCTCAATCCCATCTTCAGCTATTTCCGGGAAGAGGGACTCGGTGCAGAGGCGCTCGCATACACCGAACAGTTTGCGCGCAAGAGCATGGTATACCTCAATCCTTCCTTCATCACCCTGCGCCGCATGGGCGGAAATGACCCGCAGGATCCGCTGTGCAAGGCGGTGAGCAGGGTGATCGTGCTGAGTCCCGAAAACGAAATCCTTCTTCCATGCTATCATCTGCATTTCGAAAAAATCCCTGTCGGCGACAGTCTGGTCGATGCCTGGCAGCAGCCCCGTGTGCAGTGGCATCGTGAGCGGGAAGGACGACACGACTTCTGTGAAGGCTGCACCATCAACTGCTACTTCGAACCTTCATTCGCCTTTCCCACCAACCGGCTCGCTCTCGCTTCTGTACCATCCAAAATCCGCTACGGATACGCGAAGTACGTCCTTCAAACACTGCGAAAGCGCTGAACCTCCTGTTGAAGGGGTTGCATCTGTTTCAGGGGTTGCATCTGTTTCAGGGGTTGAATCTGTTTCAGGGGTTGAATGGCATCCGGGAACATCCCGGGCGGTGATGCGTCCAAATACCGATGCAAATGCACCGGGGGACGCATTTCGGGTTTGCAACCGTTGAACTTCAATGCGTATTTTCGGGTTTTGCAGACAGCGGGAACGAGTCGTGGCAGCACGCAGGGTATTCCGTTTCCGCCATAAAACAGTAACAATGTGCGTTCAGTCGAGAGGCAGCATGGAAGTCAATATCCAGGAAATCAACGAACGGATTCAGAAAGAGAGCGCATTCGTCGACGCGCTTCGCATGGAGATCGGCAAGGTGATCATCGGCCAGAAAGGCATGGTCGACCGTCTGCTGATCGGCGTGCTGGCCGATGGACATATTCTGCTCGAGGGCGTCCCGGGCCTGGCAAAAACGACGGCGATCAAAACGCTGGCATCAGCGATGAAAGCATCGTTTCACCGCATCCAGTTCACTCCCGATCTGCTTCCGGCCGATTTGATCGGCACAATGATCTACAATCAGAAGAACGGCGAGTTCCAGACGAAGCAGGGACCGATTTTCGCCAATTTCATCCTTGCCGACGAAATCAACCGTTCGCCCGCCAAGGTGCAGAGTGCACTGCTCGAGGCAATGCAGGAACGGCAGGTCACCATCGGGGAAGAAACGTTTTTCCTCCCGCGTCCCTTCCTCGTCATGGCAACGCAGAACCCCATCGAACAGGAAGGCACCTATCCGCTTCCCGAAGCGCAGGTCGACCGTTTCATGCTCAAGGTGAAAATCGACTATCCTTCGCGGGAGGAAGAACTCGGCATCATGCGTCAGCAGATTGCCTCGGAGCTGCCGGTCGCCAATCCCGTCGTTTCCACCGAGGATATTCTCAATGCCCGTCAGGCACTGCATGAAGTGTACATGGATGAAAAGATCGAGCGCTACATCCTCGATATCGTCCAGGCCACGCGTGACCCGCGGGCATTCAATCTCGAGCGGCTCGCGAGCTACATCGCCTATGGCGGTTCCCCGCGCGCCAGCATCAACCTCGCCGTCGCCGGCAAGGCGCATGCCTTCATTCAGCGCCGGGGCTACGTGATACCTGAAGACATTCGTGCCGTCTGCTTCGACGTGCTGCGCCACCGAGTGGCGGTGACCTACGAAGCGGAAGCGGAGGAAATGAACTCGGAAATGATCATCCAGGAAATACTCGACAGCATCGAAGTGCCCTGATACCGACGTCATTTTCTGCATCACGGATTACGATAACAGAGGTTCATGGATACCAAGCAGATTCTCAGGAATGTGCGGCAGATAGAAATTCGCACGAGGGGACTGGTCAACCAGCTCTTTTCGGGAGAATACCACAGCGTGTTCAAAGGACGCGGCATGGAATTTTCCGAAGTGCGCGAGTACCAGTTCGGGGATGATGTCCGCACCATCGACTGGAACGTTTCCGCGCGTTTCAATCGTCCTTTCATAAAAGTGTTCGAGGAGGAACGCGAACTCACTGTCATGCTGCTCGTGGATATGAGCGGCTCACAGGACTATGGTTCAGGCACGCGGAGCAAGCGCGACATCGCCGCTGAACTGTGCGCAGTGCTCGCGTTCAGCGCCATCAAGAACAATGACAAGGTCGGCATGATCATTTTCACCGACCGCATCGAGAAGTTCATTCCACCCAAGAAGGGACGCTCGCATATCCTGCGCATCATCCGCGACATCATCGCGTTTCGTCCCGAAAGCAGCGGCACCAGTCTGCGCTCCGCACTCGAGTATTTCAATCACGTCACGAAAAAGCGCTCCATCGCATTTCTCGTTTCCGACTTCATGGATGACGAATATGAACAGCCCATGAAAATTGTTGCGAGAAAGCACGATCTGATCGCCGTACAGCTCGACGATCCGAGAGAGCGGGAACTGCCGGATGTCGGACTCGTCAAGCTGCGCGATGCGGAGAGCGCAGCCGAGCGCTGGGTCGACACGTCTATGAAAGCCGTGCGGAATGCGTACCAACAGGCATGGGAGCACCGGATCACGAAACGCGAGCGCATGTTCCTTGCCTCGAACGTGGACGCGATTCGTATTGATGTGCAGAAAGGATATATCCAGCCGCTGGTCGAATTTTTCCGCATGAGGGAGAGGCGGTACTGATGGAGCAGAAAAAATACTTGAAGGCGTTTATCCTCCTGCTTGCGGCAGTGTCCCTGCTTGCAGCTGCGTCCCTGCACGCGCAGGAAAGCCTGCACGCGCAGGAAGTAGAAGGTCAGGAAGCAGCAGAAACGAAAGGCTCTGCGGACGCAACGATTACGATTCATACCGATTCGACAAATTACCTGATCGGCGAGTGGATACCACTGCACCTGCAGGTAGATGCTCCAGCCGAGTGGAAGCTCATACTTCCCGCCACCGATGACGATTTCGAGAATGCGGAATTCGTTTCCGGTGAAGAAGCGGAACGCAGCAGGAAGGGCGGCAGACAGCAGTTTGAGCAGAACCTCACCGTGACGGTTTTCGATACCGGGCGCATCCCCGTTTCCGCCATCCTGCATTTCATGCGTCCGGGTGATACGACCACCTACGCGCTCAGAAGCGCACCGATTGATTTCACCGTGAGTACGGTCGCGCTCGACACGAATATCACGTTCAAGGATATCCGTGACGTGATGCATGTGCCACTGACGATTTGGGATTACCTCATGTACGCCGGCATTGTGCTGCTGCTCGCCGTGCTTGGCTGGCTGGGCTACCGCTGGTATCGCGATCGCGACAACGGTGAGGAGGAAGAGGTCGAGCCGGAACCCGATCTGCCGGCGGATGTCATCGCCCTGCGGGCCCTGGAACAACTCAGGCAGGAGGCGCTCTGGCAGAAAGGCGAACATAAGATGTATCAGGCGCGGCTTACGGATATTCTGCGCGCATATATCGAACGGCGGTTTGCAGTTCCCGCACTGGAGCATCCGACGAGCGAGCTCATGCCCGATGTGGCGATGCTCGGCCTCACGCCGGCACTCGTTGCCGATCTCGAACGTACGTTGAGGACCGCCGACATGAGCAAGTTTGCCCGCTATGTGCCGACTGCGGACGAGCACGAGCGTGCCATGGCCCTGGCCACGCATTTCGTCGAAGAGACCAGGAAGTCGGTGCAGTCCACGGAAGAACATCCCTCCACGGAAGCCAAAGGAGGTGATGCGCATGTTTGAGCATATCACACAGTTCGCGAATCCTGAGCTGCTCTGGCTGCTTCTGCTTATTCCGCTTCTGCTGATCTGGTACGTGTTCAAGCAGGGGAGGCTCACCGCGGCTCTCCGGCATTCATCGATCAAGCCGTTTGCCTCGCTTCCCGTTGGATTGCGCGTGCGTTTTCGGCATCTGCCCTTTGCGCTGCGCATGATCGCCCTTGCGCTGATTATCGTGGCCTTCGCCCGTCCCCAGTCATCCGCACGCGGAGAGAAAGTGTACCGCGAGGGTATCGACATCACCATCGTACTTGATATTTCAGGTTCCATGCTCGCCGAGGACCTCAGGCCGAACCGGCTTGAGGCGGCGAAAAACGTCGCGGAAGACTTTATCGAAAACCGGATCAACGACCGTATTGGACTCGTCATCTTCGCCGGCGAGAGCTTTACGCAATGTCCGCTCACCACGGACTACGCCGTGCTGATCGACCTGCTCGACAAGGTCAAGACTGGCTATCTGCAGGACGGTACGGCAATCGGTGAAGGCATCGCCAATGCGGTAAACCGGATGAAGAACAGCAAATCGAAAAGCAAGGTGATGATTCTGCTTACCGATGGCGTCAACAACATGGGATCCATCGATCCCGCGACAGCCGCGGAAATCGCCAAAACCTTCGGAATACGTATTTACACCATCGGTGTCGGCACACGCGGCATGGCCCCGTACCCGGTGAAAACACCCTTCGGCATTCAGTATCAGCCCATGCCCGTCGAAATCGATGAAGACATGCTCACGCAGGTGGCCAACATTACGGACGGCAAGTATTTCCGCGCCACGAGCAACAAGAAGCTGAAGGAGATTTACGAAGAGATCGACAAGCTGGAACGGACGAAGATCGAGGTAACCGAGTTCCATCGTTACACGGAGCTGTTCTACGACTATCTGCTGCTCGGTATGGCTCTGCTGATCGCGGAGTTACTGCTTTCGAACTTTGTCTTCAGGAAAATCCCGTAGTCACGAAAAAGTCATTTCACATCGTCGATACGCATGATTCAATTCGCCCATCCGGAATATCTGACCTACCTGCTCGTGCTGCCCGCCGTGGCGGCATTGCTGTGGTTTGCCTGGTTTCTGAAGCGCCGGCGCCTGCAGGCGTACGGAGAGCGCAGTACGCTGCATCGCATGACTCCCGGCAGGAGCCGAGTCAAGTTCTGGCTCCGGGGTTCGATATTCCTTCTCGCTCTCGCGGTATGCATCGTGGCATACGCGAATCCGAAAATCGGCACCAAATTCGAAGAAGTCACCCGCAGCGGCATTGACCTCATCGTCGCGGTCGATGTCTCCAGCAGTATGAATGCCGAAGATATTCAGCCCAACCGCATCAGCGCCGCAAAAAAGGAATTGCAGAACCTGATCAACAATCTGAAGGGCGATCGTATCGGTATCATCGTCTTCGCGGGAGATGCGTATACGCAGCTGCCGCTGACATCGGATTACAATGCAGCACTCATGCTTACCGATGTGATCACCACAGGCATCGCACCGACACCGGGTACGGCGATCGGATCCGCCATAGACCTGGCGAGGGAATCGTTCAAGAAAGAGGAAGGGAAATACAAGGCGATGGTCGTAATTACGGACGGTGAAAATCATGAAGACGATCCGGTCAGCGCTGCCAAGGAAGCGGCAGCGGAAGGAATCGTCATTCACACCATCGGTATGGGTTCGCTCGAGGGCGCCCCGATCCCCGTAGGCGGCAACGGGCAGGGTTTCAAGAAATCCGAAGACGGGGAGCTCGTTCTCTCCCGCCTCGATGCAGAAACTTTGCGGGAAATCGCGAAAGTCACGGGGGGGAGCTTTACCCAGGCGCTGAGTGGACGGGACAATCTCGCCACCGTATTCGCGCAGATCGAACGCATGGAAAAAAAGGAATTCGGTACGAAGCAGTTCACCGATTATGAAGACCGTTTTCAGTATCTGCTCGCGCTCGCGCTCGTGCTGCTGATCGGGGAACTGCTCATCTCGGAAACCCGGAACAGGTTCCTCTCCCGCTTTTCCATTTTTGCACCACCACAAGATTCGGAGGGCTGATATGAGAACGCGCATCCTCATTGTCATACTGCTCTCGATGACTGCGGCAACACTGTCGGCACAGTCGTACCGTTCGACGGTAAACGAGGGCAATGAATATTACAGCCAGCAGGAATATGACCGCGCCCGAGAGAAATACGAACAGGCGTCCGTCGAAGAGCCCGATCGCGTTGAAAGCTATTTCAACAACGGGAACGCAGCGTATCGCGCAGACGATATCAAGGCGGCTCTCGAAGCATACGAGAAAGCCGGGACACGCGTGGAAAACCCCGATCAGCTGGCGACGACGTTTTACAACGCCGGGAATACCTTTCTGCAGGCAGCGGACAAGGGGATGGAAAATCCACTGTTGCAGCAGGCGGCCGGTGGACAGGGTGGGGATATGCGTATGCAGGGCTATCTGCATGCCATTGACATGTACAAACGGGCGCTCAAGCTTCGTCCGGCGGATGAAGAAGCCCGATACAATCTGACCTACGCCAAAAAGAAGCTGGAAGAGCTGCAGCAGCAACAGCAGAACAAAGATCAGAACAAGGATCAGAAGAAAGACCAGAAGCAGGACAAGAATAAGGATCAGGATCAGAAAGACAAGAGCAAGGACGAGCAGCAGCAGAAGAAAGATCAGCAGCAGCAGGACCAGCAGCAGCAACAGAATCAGAAAGACCAGGATCAGAAAGAGGACGCAAAGAAGAACGAGCAGCAGAAGTCCAAACCCGAGCAGGAGCAGAAGATGTCGAAGCAGCAGGCTGAGCAGATTCTGCGCGCACTCGAACGCGAGGAAAAAGCTCTGCAGAAGAAGAAGCGGGCCAAGGTAAACGCACGCGCAAATGTGGAGAAGGACTGGTAAGACATGAAGCGGCTGATAGCGTTCATAGCAGTGCTCAGTGTGCTCGCACCCGCGGTGTGGGCGCAGGACGTGCAGTTCACCTGCAGCGTGGACAGAACGGAAGTTGCCGTGGGAGAGCAGTTCCAGGTGACATATTCCCTGTCTGGAGGGAGTCTTCGCCGCTACTCGGATTTCAACGCACCGAACCTTAACAGCAATTTCCTCACGCTCCACGGTCCGTCTACCTCGCAGCAGATGCAGATCATCAACGGACGCGTCAGTACGACCATCTCGTGGAGCTACGTTCTTCAACCGCGCAGCGTTGGCAGCTTCACCGTTCCATCCGCCAGCATCAACTACGATGGCTCCAGGCTCAGCAGCAACACCGTGCGTATCAAGGTGACGAAGGCCGTTCCGCAATCAGGGAATCAGCAGCAGCAGCAGGGGGGAAGCACACAATCGCGCAACATTGATCTGGGAGACGAGCTGTTTATTCGTGCCATTGCGAACAAATCCGATGTCTATATCGGTGAACCGATCACCGTTACCTACAAGCTGTATTCCCGCGTCGCTTTTCAGCTCGATAATCCCATCAAACTGCCACGCATGGTTGGCTTCTGGTCCGAGGATGTCGAAACACCGACCCAGCTGCGTCCACGGGTCGAAGTGTACAAGGGACGGCAGTACGAGACTTTCATGCTGCGTAAAGTGCTGTATTTCCCGACGCAGACCGGGAAGCTGACGATTGATCCCTTCGAAGTCGGGACCACTGTACGCGTTCGCAAACCGCGTGAGCGACGGGGGAATGACGCATTTGACCGTTTTTTCTCCGATCCGTTTTTCGATCGTTATGAAAACGTGAAGAAATCGCTGCTGACACAGAAACTGAATGTGAACGTGCGCGCACTCCCTGAAACGGACAAACCCGAAAACTTCAAGGGTGTTGTCGGTTCGTACGACATGAACGTGCAGTTGGACAGGCGAAAGCTCAAGGCGAATGAAACCGCAACGCTGACGGTGAAGCTGAGTGGACAGGGAAATATCCGTTTGCTCGATGAGCCGTCGATCACGTTCCCCGCGGGAGTGGATCATTATGATCCGACCATAAGCGAGGATGTGCATCCTGAAGGCGGCACCATGACAGGCAGCAAGACCTTCGAGTATATCCTGGTGCCGCGTTATGCGGGCAAGGTCACGCTACCACCGGTGACCTTCAGCTATTTCGATCTCGAGAGCAAGCAGTATATCACCCTTCACAGCGCGTCTTTCGAGCTCGATATCGCCGAAGGCGACGCGCGGCAGCAGGCAGGACAGCTTGAGCAGGAGTACATTGACTACCTTTCGGAAGATGTGCGGCCGATACGCACCGTCTCAGGTCCATTGCCCTCCAGCGAGGATCCGGGTATTCCGTTGCCACTCATGGCGCTCTTCTACCTCATGCCGGTTGTCGCCACCGTCGGCGCGCTGCTCTGGAAGCGGCGGTATGATGCCGCAAGAGGTGATGTCGCAGGAATGAAGCGCCGCCGCGCTACCCGTGTCGCGGAAAAACACCTGCAGAATTCACGACGTTATCTCGAGCAGGGTGAAACCGATACGTACTATCTCGAAATTGCCCGTGCGCTCTGGGGGTATGTGCAGGACAAACTGGGACTCTCCACCTCTGCCACCACAATGGCCGCAATTGTGGATGCCCTTCGGAAGGACGGCGTTGATGATGCGCTCAGTGCACAATTACAGAAAGCTCTCGACCGCGTGGAATTTGCACGATTTTCGCCGACACGGGCGAACGAGCAGGAGATGCAGTCACTGTATGACGAAACACGTGAAGCCATCATTTCCCTCGAAGAAGCCATGCGGAGGAGCGCATGATGAGAATATTCTGCATTGTAATCCTCTCCTTGCTTTCTGTTGCCGTCGTGCAGGCGCAACCACGGGATCGCTTCGACGAAGCAACGAGCGCCTATTCCAACGCCGAATACAAACAGGCGATACAGCTGCTGCACGATCTGGAAAATGAAGGCTATGCCTCTTTCCCGGTGTATTACAATCTCGGGAACGCCTATTACAAGAACGGAAACCTCGGCGCAGCAATGCTGTATTTCGAGAAGGCGCTTCTGCAGGAGCCGGGGAATGCGGACGTACTCCATAACATTCGTGTGGTGCGCGCCCGGACCCGCGACCGCGTCGAACCGATTCCGTTGCTTTTCTTCGTTCGCTGGTGGAATGATGTGCAGAACGCATACCTGCCCGCAACGTTTTTCAGCTGGTCGGTCGCCTTCCTGTGGCTGCTCGCCGCATCCCTGTTTCTCTTCTTCGGGTTCCGCCGCGTATTGCTGCGCCGCATCGCACTGGTGGCAAGCATCGCGACAGGCGTCTTTTTCATTCTGACCGTTGTCCTCTACAGCACACGTCTCGAGCAGATCAGTGCACACAGCAATGCCATCATCATGCCTGATGAAACCACCGTTCTGAGTACGCCCGACGCCACCGGAGTCGAGAGTTTCGTGGTACATGAGGGATTGAAAGTGCAGATCCTGGAGGTACGGGAGGAGATGTACCATATCCGTCTCGCCGACGGGAAAAACGGCTGGATTCCGCGATCCGCCGCTGAGCGTATCTGAGCGTATCTGAGCACATCTGAGCACATCCGAGTGCATTTGAGCGGTTGTATCTTAGGCAGGGTGATTGTAATATGCCGGATACATCATATACACATCGTTGATATGCGCACCTTGGCCCTGATTCTTACTCTCCTACTTCTAAGCTCCACGCCGCTTTCCGCGGGTAATCCCCCCGGGGGAGAGGACGATATTCTGCGTCCCGTCCCGTTTCGACTTCACATCGGTCCCTATGCCGGTGGTGCCTGGATAGCGGGAAGTGGCAGTTTCAAGACACTTTGCGACTGTGAATACAACGGAGGAAACGGACTGGGATTCGATCTTGGCGGTTTTGCGGATTATCCCCTCAGCAGGGATTTTTCCGTGATGGCGACGGTGGGATTGCGTTCGATGACACCCGTGTACGAGAAATCGCAGACACGTCTGGAGTATATCGAGATTCCACCTGCGGAAGGGGAGTTTCGCAACATCAATTTCGATCTCGAAAGCACCGTTCAGCTGACTCTGCTGCAATTTGCTGTACTCGCGAAATGGGATTTGCCGCTTCGCGGTCTTTATGTCGCCGCCGGTCCGGAACTCGGTGTGGTGTTTTCCGACAATATCGAAGAAGTGGAAACCATTACCACTCCTGGGATAGGTTATGATACAAACGGGGGCAGCGAGCAGGTCGTGATGGACGACGGACTGTCGCAGTATTATGACGACAGCGGTTATCAGCTTGCACTCAGTGCAAGGCTCGGATACATCATTCCTCTGCACGAGCGACTTGAACTGGCCCCCGAGCTTTCCTTTTCACTGGGACAGACGCCGCTCGCCTCCAACTATCAGAGCTGGAGGCTCAATGCGTTCCGCGCACAGATATATCTGCGCTTCGCCATATGAACACTCTGCGGAGAAGTACCATGCATGCTCGTTTCCAGTCTCGCCTCATCCTGCTCGCATTGACCGCTGCCACGCTTTCATTTGTCATGCTTACTCTGCCTGCCTCCGCGCAGCGCTACCGTCAGAGCCATGGATTCCGCCAGGCGTATCCGGGATCCGTTGCCATAGGGATCGTCGGTGGCGGCAATTACAATCTCGGCGTCAGCGGTCCCAGAGCCGACTGCAACTGTGAATATGACAATGGCGACGGTGCGGGGTATCATGCCGGACTGCAGCTCGATTTCTTCATCAATCGCTATTTGGGATTGCGCCTGGAAGGACTTTTTCAGGATCACAGTACCGAGTACATCACCAATCGCAATGCGGAGATGATTGCAATCGATGGCAGCACTGTCCCCGTGGAGTTCGAGCAGCGTTCGGATGTCGCACTCCAGTACATCACGACATCGTTCAGTGCACTCTGGTTTACCGGTGCCGGGGGACTGTATTTCATCGCCGGCGCGAGCGCCGGTTTTTATACGACAGGAACACTCACCGAAGAGATTTACCTGAAAACCGAGGGCTATACGTTTCCCAGCTCCGGAACGAACAAGATGGTGTACAAGGATGGCGCGCTCGAGGACTTTGGAGATCCCGGGCTTCGTGCCGCTATTCTTCTGGGGATAGGATTCGACCTGCCTCTCGGCAGAAGCGCCGCCCTGGCCCCTGAACTGCAGGCCAACATACCGGTAACGTCTGTGACAGACGGAAACGCCGACTGGAGAATCAATGTAATCAGGGCATCGGTGGCGCTTCGCTTCGGAATCTGATACGGGAGCAGAAACACATGCAGGAACATCGCATCGATACGGAACTCGCGGGCAGAATTGATCACACCCTTCTTAAACCGGAGGCCGGAGAGCGGGATATTCTCCGGCTCTGCGATGAGGCACGTCAATATGGATTTGCCTCCGTATGTGTCAATCCATCATGGGTGCGTCTCTGTGCAAATGTGCTGCAGGAAAGCGCACCGCGTGTGTGCACGGTGATCGGATTCCCGCTTGGCGCAAACAGAACAGACGTCAAGGTCCGGGAAACTGAAAACGCGGCAGCGGATGGCGCCGGAGAATTCGATATGGTGCTGCATGTCGGCAGACTACGCGAAGGCGACTATGCCTACGTCGAAAACGATATCGCATCCGTTGCGCACGCTGCCAGGCAAAGCGTCGATGAAGCCATTATCAAGGTCATCCTGGAAACATGCCTGCTCAGCGATACGGAAGTTATCGAAGCCTGCAATCTCGCGGTGAACGCCGGCGCGGAATTTGTCAAGACTTCTACCGGGTTCAGCAGTGGAGGCGCCACTGTTGAGGCTGTCCGGCTGATGCGCAGTACCGTAGGGGAAAGCGCAGACGTGAAAGCCAGCGGGGGCATCCGTGACCGTGACACCGCCTTACGCATGATCGATGCGGGAGCCACCCGTATCGGGGCAAGTGCCGGTATTGAAATTGTTCGTCTCTGAAATCTTATCCGGAGCATACCATGTTGCATCGCAAATTTTTCCCCCTCATGTTCATTTTTGCATCGCTGATGTTCGTAGCGGCATGCAGTTCAAGTGAGGAAGTGAACTCCAAGGACGGCGCGCAGGGGGACGAAAGTTTCCAGAAAGTCGACCAGGAAGAATCGATCATCCCGGAAACGGATGAACCCGTTGAAATCGAAGTTGTGGAAGATGAAGGGGAGGCCGAGGTCGAACCTGTTCCCATCAGGGATGAGGAACCGGCAGCGGCTACGGAAGCTGAGCCGCCGGCAAAGCAGGAGGCGCCGCCCGTGGAGAAAACGCAGCCCGCAAACGTGGCACCGCGCAGCGGCAGTATGATGTGGAGCGTGCAGCTCGGTGCGTTCAAAAACGAATCCGGTGCCTTCGAACTCGTCAACGAACTCAAAAACAAGTTCAATCAGCCGGTGTACAAGCGCTATGATGCTGCGACCGGTTACTACAAGGTTACGCTGGGCTCCTTCCAGAAGCGTGATGAGGCCGCTTCCTTCAAAGCGGAAGTACAGTCTCTTGGTTACCCGGATGCATTCACGGTTGAGGTTGCACGCTAATTCATGCGAGTACGTAATTCACACCTTCGAAACGCCTCTGTCATCGCAGTACTGCTCGGGATAGCTTTTCTCACCGGCTGTTCGGCGTCTTCTGACGTGACACCTGTCAAGCAGGAGGATAAGCCGATGCAGGAACACGAAAAGGAATTCGATCCGGCAAAATACAGGAAACCCGAGGAAAAGGAAGCGACGGAGGTCAAACCCTCCGAACGCGCCGATATCCCTGAAGAGACGCAATGGACTGAGCGCATCGAGAAGACGATGGGATATCGTATCCAGCTGTATTCTACCACCAGCGTGGATGAAGCGCAGCGGCAGATTACGCGTTTTCATGACAGGCTTGATTCTCTCGATATGCAGGTGGGACGGCTTGATCTGACCTTCGATGCGCCGTATTACAAGTTGCGTATGGGGGATTTTCTGCTTCGTCCCCCGGCCGATTCCGTCCGCGCTCTGCTTCATGAACGCGGTATGACTGAAGCCTGGGTCGTACGAGACCGTGTCCAGCACAAGGTGCGTGTCAAGGCGGAATAAGGTTTCACGGATGTGATGAAAGAAAAAGTCCCTGCGCATGCTCCGTGCAGGGACTTTTTTTCACTGTGCTGTGTACGTCTCAGTTTTTCTGAACCAGCAGACGATGCTGAAGCTGATTGCTGATGGAAACGAAAAATGCAAGGATGTCATCGGTGCTGCGAAGCTGCTCACAATCGACGGATGCCGGGGCATCGAACACTGCGCTGGTGAGATAGGCCTTGAATCGGATGCTTTCCGTTTTTCCTTCCGTCACCAGCGAATCGACCAGTGTGCTGACTTCATCGAGATTGTACGTGGGGTAGGCAAGGCGCATGCAGGTGAGGTAATAAAGCGCTGATTCGACGAGTCCATCATTGTCCGATTGCAGGGCCAGGGCGTAGTTCGCAGCTGCGAGGTCGAGTGATGGCTTATCCGCTGCACCAAGCCTGGGCATGGCCGGCTGCTCGCCCACTGGCTGCTGGGCGGAAAGGTGAACGGTCACAAAGAGCAGCGTGATGAGCAATGGCAGATAGCGTTTCATGTCGTCCTCTCTAAAAGCGTTGTTGGATGTCGTATGGTCCAATCTACGCGCAGAGGATCTCAGAGTTGTTTTGCGCCCGTAAACAGATGTCAAGAAATGTCACGGCATCAGAGAAATGCCAGAGGTTGGGATGAAATTGCAGGGAAATGCCCGGGCAGTGTGCTAGGGCTGTACGGGAATGATAACGCCGTTTGTTTCCCAGCGCGCACGCACGCGCAATGTATCACGCTGCACCCCGAACGGTTCCGGAGGCGAGAACGGCACGGCTTTGCCGGGGTCGTACCTGCCGCTGTTGTTGCTGTCTTCGTATGCGTCGATGAGGTAATGTCCCTCAAGCACGCGGTCAAACCTGTACTCCTTTTTTGCATCCGCCCGGGTTTTGCGCGTTTTCGCATGCTTTTTCGCCTCCCTCAGCTGAATGACGAACTGTCCGGTTGAATCATCACTGCGCACACTCCCGGCGACAACACCGAAGCGGTCGAGAATGCCGCTTGTGAAGGTTATGCAGTATGTCGTGTCCGCCACGCTGCGACCGGAGATGGAATCACGCAGTGAGGAGAGATCGGTACAGAAGGAATACTGCGCTTCGTCCATAAGCGCTGGATGCGATACCTGAAGCTCATAGCTGGAAACCCAGATGAGTTGGAGCGGGACATCCGTACCGGTGGAATCCTCCAGTCGAAGCGCGGCAGTGCGGGACATCGGACGGTCGAAGAGCAGCACGAAATTACTGTCAGGCTCCGTCTTCCGTGCGCGGGCCTCGGGAAAACGGTTCCGGATGACAGGACGCGTGGTATCGGGTTCACTCACGCCTGTGAATATCAGTGCACTGTCGGGGAGTGCGAGGGTATTGAATGCGGCGTCGCGCAGTGAGTCGGCACTGAATATCAGCGTTCTCTGTGGAAGTGGATCGACGGTGAAGAAATCCCAGGCGTAATTCTCTCCCGGAGGAGCCATGGCGTCGATAAGCGCGAGGTCTTCACCGGAGATGGAATCGGTGACATGAATCCAGGTGAGCGGGAACGGCTGCGGATAGACCGTTTCATTAAACTTCACGCGGACGCGATGGCTGTAGAGCGCGTCGATGCGCTGGATCGAAGGACGTGTGGTGTCTTCGGTAAACAGTCTGAAACGAAGAGGGGGGGAAGGAGGAATACTGTCCTGAACAAGGATATCCGTGAACGGCACACCGATGGCGTCCGCCTCCACATCGTACAGAACGTTGTTGAACTTGTCACGAACAGCAAACACCCGGTAGCTGCCCGGAGTCACATTGTAGAAATGAAAACTGCCGTCATCCGCGCTCTGGACGAGATAATCGGGTCGGTCCTTCGTTGGATTCAGTGTATCGGCTCTCCCGGGTTCGAGGAGATACGCAAACACTGAAACTCCCGAAGGCTCATCGTCAATGATGGTCCCGTTGAAAGTGCCGCGGTCGAGGCTGTCGCCAGTGGAAAATGCGAGATGGAAGGTCTCTGCCATTGCATTCCCGGCGTTGACATCTTTGACTTTCGTACCAACCGTGATGACGTAGGTGCGATTTGCGCGCAACGTGTCCTGGAATAGAATGGTCACTTCACTGCCGGACCATTCATACTCCGGCTCGACTGCGGGGAGAGGTGAAATATGTACTGCTTCGAGAAACGTTTGCCGCTGCACGTATTCGCTGAATTCCAGCGTCACCTCCTGTCCATCGAAACGGGTACTCTCGTTGACGGGAGTACTCTCGAGAATCACCGGCGGTTCTGTGTCCTTCGGTCCGCCTTCCGGGGGACGCTGTGAGGCACAGCCGACGAGAAGCAGGAACGCGATGGCCTGCCACAGTCGGGGGGAAAAAGAAGGAATACGCAATACAGCCTTGATACGCATGGATGATTCGTTAGCGTCGTAGTCTTCGATACGCGGCAACGGCTCGGTTATGTTCCTCGATTGTTCGCGAGAACCGGTGACCGCCGCTGCCGTCAGCGACAAAATAGTAAAAATCATGCGTCTCAGGATACAGAGCGGCATGTATAGAAGCTTTCCCGGGATTGTTCACCGGTCCGGGCGGGAGTCCGGGATAGCGGTACGTGTTGTATGGAGAATTGATCGAGAGATCACGATAGAGCAGGCGGCGCGGACCATCCGGTATGATGTATTGAATCGTCGGGTCTGCCTGCAGCAGCATCCCGCGCCTGAGCCGGTTGTAGTATACACCTGCCACGCGCGCGCGTTCGCGATCGAGACGGGTCTCGCCTTCGACAAGCGAAGCCATCGTCAGAATTTCATGCATGTCGCGACCCGTGCGTTTCATCTGATCCCGGTCTTTTGGACTGAATGTGTCAAGCATGTTGTGTACGAGCATGCCGAGCAGCTCTCTCGCCGAAATGTCAAAGCGCACACGGTAGGTCTCTGGCAGCAAATAGCCTTCGAGAGACGGTTCATCAAGTTTGAAGGATGAGATGAATGACGGGTCACGTGAAAGCTTGAGGATAGTGTCCGCACTGAACCCGCAGCACGTATCGAGATGCGTCGCTATGCGGCGGATTGTCAGTCCCTCGCGAATCGTGATGTTCCGGTACGCCTGATGACTCCCGTCCGCCAGTATGGTAAGGATATCGAGCGTGGATGCTCCGGCCGGAAAATTGTACAGTCCGCTTTGCAGCCGGCCGTCTTTTCCGGTCAGTTTGGCGGCTGCGATGAACAGGAGATCATTTCGCACGACATCGTTGTCTTCGAGCAGCTCCGCAATGCCGCGGAGGGATGTCCCTCTCGGGATTTCCAGTGGCTCATCGTGTTCTGCCGAATACGGTGAAGAGATGAGCATCCATGCAATGCCCGCGAGCAGGATGGGTAGTACGGCAGCGAGGAGAAGGAGGGTGCGTTTATTCATTGGAACATGCTGTCTGCGATTCTGGCGAATGCCGGGGACTGCAAACCGCCCTGCGCTCCTTGTTGAAGCTGCAGTGAGGCGAGCATGGCAATCATCGCGGCGTTGTCCGTGGAATACGCAATATCGGGAATGAACACTTTTCGTCCGATGCGCTCTGCACCAGTGTGCAGCGCGTGCTTGAGTCCGCTGTTCGCTGAAACCCCGCCTGCCACAGCAATATCCCTGATGTCATATTCCTTTGCTGCGCGCAGCACCTTGCTCGCGAGAACGTCTGTCGCCGCCCGTTGGAAGGACGCACAGATGTCATCGACCTCGTCTTCGTTCAGGCGCAGCACACCGTTTTCCGCTCTGTCACGCAAATGATAAAGCACGGATGTCTTCAGGCCGGAAAAACTGAAACGATAGTCCTTGCTGTCGAGGAGGGGACGCGCAAAGGTTACGGCATTGGGGTTTCCCCTGGCAGCACGGGCGTCGATGACCGGTCCACCCGGGTAGCCGAGATCCAGCATTTTGGCCACTTTGTCGAAAGCCTCCCCGGCTGCATCGTCAATAGTGGTTCCGAGCAATTCGTACTTCCCGACGTTGCGCACGAGAATGAGGAGCGTATGTCCGCCCGACACCACGAGGCCCAGGAACGGAGGTTCCGGGTGCGGATCATGCAGATAGGGAGAAAACAGATGCGCCTCGATATGATGCACCGGCAGGAAAGGGATATCACGAGCGATGGCAATGCCTTTCCCCGTATTGAGTCCGACGAGCAGCGATCCGATCAGACCCGGTCCCTGTGTTGCCGCCACAGCATCCACATCTTCTATCGACACCTGCGCGTCATCGAGTGCCTTGCGTATGATGGGGAGAATGGCGCGCAGATGTGCGCGTGAGGCCAGTTCCGGTACCACACCGCCGTACTCGCTGTGGAAGAGCTGCGAGGAAATGATATTCGAGCACAGCGTCCCGTTGCGTACCACAGCAGCGGAAGTCTCGTCACAGGAAGATTCTATGCCGAGCACTGTCACCGGGGTCACGTCGTTTTGTAATACTGAAGGGGATTGGGGACGAGGTTGCATTCTTCCGCGACGCGGATGCTCGAAGCAATATTGCCGTCAGCTCGCAGGGTATAGAGTTTCGGGACGAGCTTGTCGCGCAGATCCGTGGGGGTGAGGGGATTGATGAAGATGTTGGTTCCACCTTCAAATCCTGCAGGCGTGTTGATCCGCAGCTTGATGAAAACGTGCCAGGGTATTTTGAAAATTGAATCGATGGGCGTGTGATGCCATTCCTCGTTCAGGGAGATCTCGCCCCCGACAGCGGCATGCACCGCGCGCACGAGGTCGCTCATGCCGCGAATTTCATCTTCGTTGTGATCACCCGGACGTGCATTGACGGATTTCGAAAAAATCTCAACCGTGGGGAAACGGTGTCCGATGCCGACGTACGCAAGCGCATAATCGTTTTCAGCGAAAACGAGATTCTGGTACCCTGCAAAGTTCGGCCCGTATGTGTTCCAGACGTTCTTGTCCTGCACCACCATCTTGATTTTCCGCTCCATCGCCTCACCCCATTCATCTATGGCGACGATCTGCGTATGCAGATGATCAAAGGTGGCCCCCGCGGGTGGCAGCCAGTTTTTGAACACGCTCAGCGAACGGACATACCGGTTGTTCGCGGTGATATCCTTCATCGCGTCGATGATGAAGTTGTAATACTGGAAATGTTCTTCCTCGTTGAGTTCGCTGGTGGAAAACAGGTCGCGCGCGTTCCGCGCATTCTGCCTGTAATGCGGCTGAACGATGACCATTTCATGACCGCCGCCGAAGAACGCATCGGCCATTACAAATTTTTCTTCCATCGAAATGCGTGCGATCTCCTCGTCTGATCGGCCACTGCGCCGCAGTTTGTAATCCAGAATGTCCATCACATGATTCAAGCCTACGGGGTCGGAAAGATAGTCTTCCTTCCACTGCAGGTTGCGAGAGGACATTTTGTAATTGTAATTCTGCCGCCAATAATCAACGGAGAGGATTTCAAAGAGATTCGAGACGCGGCGAAACAGCGGCTCGGTTTCATGGTACGATGAGGGGGGAATGCGATGAAGTGTGCGAAAGTTCTGCTTCTCCCTGATGACGCGCGCTTTCTCGGGTGCTGTCTCGAACATGCGTCCTTTGCAAAAAGCACAATACGCCTCAGGCTCCTGTTTCTCTACAGGTGCCGGTGCGTAGCCTTTCAAGCTTTCACTGAGCGGTTTGCTTCCCCGACCTGGTACCGACCATACCTCAACCCCCGAAAACGGGTTGACCTGTTTGACCGTGCCGTCGGCCATGGTGTGGTAGTAGAAATGATAATCCAAAACCGCATCCAGTTCCGGCTGTGAGATAAGACGTTGTTGGGTTACGAACGAACGACGATGGACGCCGTGTTACTCCCAGCAGAATAGACGGTCTCTCAGGAATCGTCGGACGTACGCTTTGCGCGGCGGACGGCCTTCTGCTTTTTCATGCGCTTCTTGACGGAAGGTTTCGTGTAATACGTACGCTTTTTGAATTCTTTCAGAATGCCGGAACGTTCGTATTTCTTCTTAAAACGCTTGATAGCGCGGTCGATGGGTTCATTTTCCTGAACAATAATGCCGATCAAGTATATCTCCTGTTAACTGGTTGTAAGTCAATCAATTAGAATTCAGATTTCCAAAATAACACGAAGTGTCGAGTAAGTCAAGCCGGGGATGCGGAAGTGCAGGGGATTACGACGCCCATCCGGGGAAAGCGCATGAAAGGGAATAGCAGATTTTCGGAAAACTTGCTTCACAACAGAACTACTTTGCGGTGCCCGGATGTTAAACACGTATGCCATCGACACCCGCAACATCAGCAGAAAAGCGAGAGCAGCATATCGATACGCGGAAGCAGCAGCGTCAGATACTGATTCTGGCGGTACTGGCGTTCGCCAGTACCTTCTCCACTGCTGTGGTGTTCCCGAACATCGGCAGTTTCGTGCGGGACCGATTTGTACTGAACGATACCCAGGCTTCGCTTTTTGCGGTATCCTACCTGATTCCTCACGTGGTGTTTGCCTTCGTGTGGGGTGCGGTATCGGACAGAATCGGGAGAAGGAAGGGATTGCTCATTATAGGGTATGTTATCACTGCCGCGTTCCACTTCGCCCTGCCATTCATATCCACGTATCCCATGCTGCTGATCGTGCGTTTCGGTGAGGGCGCGTTTTCGATTCTGGGCTTCTCCATGGTCATGACCATGGCCGTTGACAGGGCACGGGAGGGTAATTACGGTCGCGTCATGGGGGCAGTCGGTGCCGCAGTGTCGCTCGGCACCACGCTGGCGTTTCCCATCGGGGGCGCAATCGGGGCTTCCTCAATGGTGCTGCTCTGTTCGATCGGGGCAGTGATACTGCTGCTCTGTGCTCTGCTGGCCTGGCAACAGCTTGAGGAGGGTCGGTTCGAGACCGTGCGCTCCCTGCGGGAAGCGACAAAGGCATTGCGGCGCAGTCCGTCTCTCGCGATTCCGTACGCGTTCACATTTGTCGACCGTTTTACCGTCGGTTTTTTCGCCGTTACATTTCCGCTCTATGTGGCCACGGCTTTCGGAATGGATGCACGTGCCTCGGGAATGCTGCTGACTGGCTACCTGCTGCCGTTCTCACTTTTGATCTACCCATTTGGCCGCCTGTCTGACCGATGGGGCGGTGCGCGTCTGATTCTGGGCGCGTCGCTGCTCTACGGTGTGGCAGTACTGGGCGTCGGACTCCTTTCCCCGGGGTGGTTTTTCCCGGTCATGGTGCTGTGCGGGATTTTTGCCGCGGCGATGTATGCGCCGAGTCTATGGTTCGTTGCGCATGTGGCTCCGGTCGAGTCTCGCGCTTCCGCCATGGGTGGGTTCAATGCAGCGGGGTCGCTGGGGTTTGCACTCGGACCACTCGCTGGTGCAGTGATCAGTGATCTTTTCAGTTACCAGGTCGCATTCATTTCGGCCGGTGTCACGGAATTCCTCTGCGTACTCATCGCCTGGCCGTTCGTCATGCGTTTCCTTTCCCGCAGAAACAGCAGTGTGGCCTCACCGGCCGCTTCCTGATCAAACAGCCTTTGACACATAAAAAAAAGCGGGCCCTGGCCCGCTTTCATGGTTTACAGGAGCAGAACTGTCAGCACTGCTCGAGCGCGTGTTCGAGGTCTGCAATGATTTCATCGACATGTTCGATCCCGACAGAAAAACGTACGAGTCCGTCAGTGATTTTTGCCGCTTCGCGCTGTTCCTTGCCCATGCCGGCATGCGTCATGCTTGCCGGATGCTGAATGAGGGATTCCACGCCTCCGAGACTGACTGCAAGAAGCGCCAGCTTGACGTTGTCCATCAGTTTCTTGCCGGCTTCCAGTCCGCCCGTCAGCTCAAACGAAATCATCATGCCGCCGCCGCTCATCTGCTTCTGACCGATTTCATATTGCGGATGGGAGGGGAGTCCGGGATAGCGCACCCACGCGACCTTCGGGTGATTTTCGAGAAACGTGGCGACCTTCGCTGCATTTTCCGATGCGCGCTGCACACGCAATGCGAGTGTTTTCAGTCCGCGATGCACCAGGAAGGAATTGAATGGATCAATGACGCCGCCAATCTGGTTGAGCGTTTTCCGGAAGGTGGGGTACATTTCCTCATCCTTGACGACGATGACACCGCCGACCACGTCTGCATGTCCGTTGAGGGACTTGGTGAGACTGTGGACGACAACATCCGCCCCGAGTTCGATGGGACGCTGCATCACGGGTCCCATAAACGTATTATCGACGATCAGCAAAGCATTCGCATCATGCGCGATTTTGGCGATGGCGTCGAGGTCGCTGATCACGAGCGTCGGATTTCCCGGTGTCTCAACGTAAATCACCTTCGTGTTGGGCTGCAAGGCGTTGCGGATGGCGTCGAGGTCAGAGGTGTCGACCAGGGAGCTCTCGACACCGAAGTTGTGCATGATGGTTTTGAGCAGGGTGCTGGTCGGACCGTACACCGACTCACTCGAGATGACGTGATCTCCTGCCTTGACGGTGGCAGCAAACGCTGTGTGAATGGCTGCCATACCGCTGCCGCATCCGAGTCCTTTCGCTCCGCCTTCGAGCACGGCAATGGCATTTTCCATTGCTTCCACGGTTGGATTGCGCATGCGGGTGTAAATGAAGCCGTCGCCGCGTCCCGCGAACAGGTCGGCACCGTGTTCGACGTTCTGGAACTTGAAGGTCGAGGTCTGGTAAATAGGTGGTACGACTGCGCCGTATTCGTTTTCGTCGATACCGGCATGTACAGTCTGCGTTTCAATTGATGCTTTACGAATGTCTTTCACAGGAAAACCTCCAGGTAAGAATTCCCTCGGCGGGAACGAGGAAAACGTTGTATGGTGCTGGCAGGGAACGTAAGCACTCCCGCGTTCAGTCAAAGAAAATCCAATCTACTCCGATGCGCAGGGCGCGGTCGTACATCGGATAAAATGCAGTGGTAATGTAATTGCTGTTCAGCACGTTGTAAAACACCACTGACAGCGTCGCCCGTTGTTTGATGGTTGCGAAAAGAAAAAGATCCACGCGCTGCATGTCGGTATAACTCGAAGCGCCGTCGCTGAAGTCGATCGGCAGAGTGAATATACCTGCTTCAGGATTCCAGACCAGAGGCAGATAGCTGTCACTGTAGGTAAACTGGCCGCCGACCTTCAGGTCGAGCGTCCCTTCGATCAGCGACCCCCGGTAATACAGCGAGCCGTTATAGCGCAATTCGGGAGCAAGCGCCTGGTCGAGAGCGGATATCGCACCGTCAGTGCGCTGCCAGGTCACCTGCTGATCAATGCGGAAACGCCAGAGTGCGAGTTCCGCGCTGAGGGATGCGCCAGTTATCGTCTGCGTGGCACCGCCTTCAATTTCGGTAATCGTCAGCGGAAAACGTCCGGTAAGCGAATCCTTGTAGGCAGCGGACTGCAGCAGAAGATATCGGTCTTCATGTCGGACGAATCCCCGCAGATCGGCATGAAGCACGTCTGTGGAGAGTCGGAGACCGCCTTCCGCGATGCTGACCTTGTCGAGATCGGGCGTTCTGTCGCCAACGGTCGTCAGCAACGCCGGCTGATAAGCTGTCGCCAGGAAGGAGCGAATGCGGGGCGAGAATGAGACACCGCCCCAGAGGGCGATCGGTCCGAGAGGCAGCTCACCGCCTGCACCGAGACTGATGGCCGTCTGATCATAGCGATAGTCGAGTGCACCGAATCCTGACAGTGCGACCGGACCGAGCAGCAGATCCAGGCGTCCACGGACGCCGCTTTCAAGTCCGGTTTCCGTCAGCGCCTCGCCGCCTTTGTCGATGGCAAATCGTGCGAGGTGCCCCCGCAATCGCAGACGCGCCCAGGGCAGCGTGGTTTCGTGGTCCAGTTGCGCCCTGTACATCGTCCAGTGATCCGTCAGGTGTCCCAGCGGCTCGAGCGCCGGGTACGAGAACTGTGTAACCAGCGTGTCTACGAAATGCCGCACGTCGGATATCGCCTGTACCTGCACGGTGGTCACCTGTGAGGAATCCTCTGTCCACAGCATCTCCAGTGCGCCGGTCGCGGTGTACCGCTGACGATGTGCTTCGATTGTCGTATTCGCGACTTCGGCGGTGAGGGGATCGAAGGCATCATCAGAAAACGCGGTGCTGCCTTTGACCGGATAGGTGTAGCTGCCGAGCGTGGCGTCGTAGATTGCAGCAATCCCACCATTCTGGTATGTCAGATCATCGTTGTAGCGGACCGCAAGCGACATGGTAAAAATATCACTGATCTGTTCCCGGTACCTGCCCCGGAGATTCCAGGACTCGGCGACAGTGTTGACAAAGCGTGCTGCCCGTGTTCCGGAGGCCCCACCGATGGTCACACGTGTGCCGGCGAGATAGATATTGCTCTTCTCTCCCGTATTGAGTGTGAACATGGCATCGGTGAAGAGGTACTCGTTTGCAGCCTCCGTATGGCGAAGGCGGGTAATGGGACGCGGCGCATCCCACTTGCGCTGCTTGAGATCCGCGGCAAAGACATCGCCCGGTGCGCCGTACCAGAACGCCTGGTACTGCGGATAGACAGTCAGTGATGCCAGATCCTGCAGCGGCAGCATGTCCGTTGATGTCATACCGGTGAGAATATCATCAAAAGGCGCACCGTTCAGCGACACCGAAGAGGCGGAAGGCAATCCGGAAGCGAAGGAAATGCCGTGGGGCTGACCAAAATTGCCGAGATCGGCCAGATGCGAAAAGGGATGCAGAGCAAAAACATCCGCAGCACGCTGGTAGGGAAGCAGGGTGAGTGAATCCCTGCTCCATCGCCAGGATCCGAAATCATGCAGGGTGGGAAGAATCCTTCCTGGCTTTGCGCTGACCACAGTGCTGTCGAAAGCGGCAGCCGTGTGCAAGCCTTCGTTCAGGCTGTCTGTGCTCAGGCTGTCGGTTGACAGACTATCTGCGTGTGAGAGGGGCAGAGGTGCAACCGTTTGCGATGTGTCGGCTCCGTGGGACACGGTGTCGGCGGGAAGCTCCTGGGCGAAAAGCGATCCGGCAAGGAGGACAACAGCAACAGCTGCGGCACTGATGAAGGTCATTTTCATGTCAGTCCCCTCTGCCGCATTCGAAGGCGACCGCGCAGTGCATTCACCTGTTTGAGCAGTGCCGGACGATACCATTCGAGTTCTTCATAATTCTGCACTGTGCCGCCGAAGCTTCGCTTGAAGTCGGAGACGCCCGGAGTATTTGCGCCCATGAAATCAAAACGCGTGCATCCCTCGGCGTGGTATTTTTCAAGCAGCTGATGCAGCAGCCAGTGCGAACCGGAGGGTGCGAGCGGGGGATTGGAACCGGCAAGCCAGTCATACAGCGTGTCGCCATCCCGTATCATTGCGCGTGTGGCGACGCATCGTCCATCCGTCCGGGTCGCCGCATACATATCCACGAGTCCCTGCCGCCGCAGCTTCGTGAGCCATTCCTGAATGCGTACAGGGGGAATGGGGGGGAGTATGCCGTGGCGATTGTAGCTTTCGTTGTAACACTCGGCCAGCGTCTGCGGATTTGCTTCACTGTCGATGCGCAGTCCCGTTTCCGAGGTGCGTCGGATTTTCCTGCGGAGAGACTGGCTGTATCCCTGCCACAGCGTATCGCTGTCATGCAGCTGCAGGGTCCTGTTCTGCATGCGCCTCACATCCCATTGCCTCGACACGAATTGCTGCCGGAGCTGCTCGGGTAATACGGTCGAAAGTGAAGCAAAATGACAGCGGCGTTCAACAGCACGAAGCAGCAGGGGAATATCTTCCATCCACAACCTGCTGTCTTCCACAAGCAGCAGACCTGTATACATCGTAATCGGAAGCGGCGGTGTGGCGCGAAGAAAACCCCGGCGTTTCATCATGAGAGGAATCCCGGCGACGGGACGATCTCCTCTGAGCAGGAGCACGGCGGACGCTTCCCTCTCGAACAGCTCGGCGAGAATCCGCAGCCAGGGGAGCGAGGAAAATACGGTCCGGTTCCCGGCATCCGTATGCAACTGCTGCCACAGTTCCGGCTGCTCGGCGAATTGTATGGTGTGTACGCTGCACGTGCTCATGTCAGCAGGGCTCAGAGCGTGAGTTCGACAGTATCTTCCGCAATGATATACGAAATGAAAAAGAGATACCGTGTGGCGACATTCATCTGTGTGCCAACGGTTTCCGCTTCCGCACTTTCGTCGGAAACACCCTTGTTCATTTTCGCCACGTCCTTCTCCCGCTCAGGATTCAGGCTCAGGGCCCAGAGCTGCGAGACCTCGAAGGTGCGGAACATCCCGTTGATGTAATGGTCTTCTTCCTTTTTCGCAACGCGTATTCCCTGCTGATACTGCCGTTCGATCTGTTCGAATGCCTTCGCGAAACGGTTTTCAGAATCAATATCCTGCATGATCATCGAAGTCAGGTTGTAGCAGGCATCCGCAATCGATGCAGCCGCTTCCACCGCCTGTGAGCCGGGACGCAGATTCTGCACGGTGATATCGTTGATCTTCTGAATTTCTTCCTGCTTCTCCGGCTGCCCGAGGAATTTCATCTTCGCAAGCAGGGCGTACATCTGGTACACACCGCTCATGGCGTTCATGATTTTTGCCGCATCATCCGTTTTCTCGACTTCCGCCTGTCGAAACCGCGAGATTTCCGTATTGATTTCCTTCTGGAAATCGCCGTGACGATCGAGCGCCCGGGCCGTGACGGAGAGGGAGCGGAAGAGACTCGTGAGCTCATTGATCATCGCAGGAATCTGCTCATCGCTTTCATTCTGCTTCCTCGTGGTTGCAATATCGAGCAGTTCCGCCTGCAGTTGCTTCTTGAGAGCGGGATCGGGATGATATCCCAGTTCCGCGCGCTGCATGGGATTCGAAGGTGTGGCAGATGCCGGCTCAGCGGCGGGAGTGGAGTCCGTCGCTGCAGCTGATGCATTGCCGCCATCGGTGGCGGATTCGTGATCGCGGGTATCCGAACCACAGGCGGTAATGAAGCCAAGGAAAAGGAGAGAGAAGACGAGGAATATGCGCATCAGGGAATCTGTTCCTTGTGGAGAATGATGGACTGTCGTATGCTCTTGAAGGTCTGATCGAAACGGCTGCTCTCGCCTTCGCCGGCGAAGAGCGTGTAGAAAAGCACGCGCCGGCCATCTTCTGCCGAGCGCAGCACCTGCAGTGTACCTGCCATGGGGGAGGCTTGTTCCGGTTGCACGACCCGGCGTGACTCCATGATCAGACCCCGGCTGGAATCAGCTTCAGCGGAGCCTGAAAGCGTGTCCGTAATCATGGTCCCATCAGGTGTGAGCACCGCTATGCGCACGATGGCGGCAGGAGTAAGAGTTGTGGGGTCGATGTACTGCAGCTCGTATCCCTCATGTGTTCCTTCACCGGGGAAACCGACGGAGACGTGGTCGTTGATATCCCAGGTCATCGGGTAGGCGAAACTCAGTCCTATATCATCTTCCACATAATGGGCCATGCCTTCCTCCCGCAGCCGTGAGAGGAAGTTTTTTTCCTTTTGCCACCATGACGTTTCGAAATTGCCGGACTCCGCGAACGGTACGCGCCATGTGCCATTCTCGCGGACGAGGAAAAACGAACTCACGCTTTCAAACGTGTTCTGGTGCCGGTGTACGAGAAAACTCGCCGTGATCACCGCCTTGCTGCTGTCGCGCACATCGATGTCAAGAATGTCAAAACGCGAAAATTCGTATATGAACGGAGCCCTGCCGCGATCCTCCTCGCGCTGCATCCAGTCCGCGAACTCCTTCGCATTCTTCACGCCCCGTGCCGCGAGACGGCGGCGGCTCACGGCGGACAGGTCCCTAAAAGGACCAGCAGTTTCCCTGGGACGCTGGAACAGCGTCACCCAGTCGCGAAACGTGCTGCGGGCGTCCTTATACAGCTGCAATTCCGGAGAAATGGCATTGGGCTCTCCGGTTTCCTCCTTTGGAATCGCCTTGTCGCCCTTGCCGCAGCCAGCGAAGGGAAGAAGGAGCAGAACAAGAAGGAGAATGCGCGTTCCCACGGCAACCCCACCATGCAGCGCATCGCGATTTTCCGGAGCTGAGCTGTTTGTTGTGTTCTGATTTTTCATATCCCTGAAAGATAGTGAAAAGGCCTGAGCAGAGAAATACATCCCTCGAGCGGGCCGGGAAACGCAAACCTGACAGTCCGGCAGGGGATATACTAAACAGAGCATTTACATGCGTTTTCAGTTCTTCTCTCCTGCGCATGACCTTGACTTTATTTCACACCCGCCCTAACTTTGATTTTACTTTGATTTCCACTCATCCACATCAGTATAAGTAAACGGAATTTATGGGTTCAACGACGGATTTTCGGAACGGATTGATCATCCGCTTCAACGGCGAATTGCATCAAATCGTTGAATGGCGCCATCACAAGCCTGGAAAGGGCGGCGCCATGGTACAGACCAAACTCAGAAACATGCGCACGGGCGCAAGCTTCGAACAGCGTTTTCGTCCCAGTGAGAACGTGGACGTCGTGCGCGTCGAACGCCGGAAGTTTCAATACCTCTACCCCGAGGGCGAATACCTCTGCTTCATGGATCAGGAAACCTATGACCAGATTCATGTTTCTGCAGAAAACTTCGGAGATTCCGTGCGTTTCCTCAAGGAAGGAGAAGTGTGCGAGATTCTGATGGATGGTGAAACCGCCATTTCCGGAGAACTCCCGATCACAGTGGAGCTCGAGGTGACGGAGACCGAACCCGGCGTGCGTGGCGACACCGCACAGGGTGGCAGCAAGAAAGCCATTGTGGAAACCGGTGCGACGGTGAACGTCCCACTCTTCATTGAAGAAGGTGAAGTGCTCAAGATCGATACACGATCCGGTGAGTATCTCGAGCGCGTCAAGTAATACGCTAATGATTCTATTATACACGGAGCCGAAATGGACGTACAGTTAATTCGGAAACTCGTAAAAATCGTGACAGACAGCCAGATAGCCGAGCTTGAAGTCGAAGAGGAAGGCATGCGTCTGCGCGTCACGCGTACGCATTACAGCGAAATGCCTGTCGCACAGATTGCCGCCGCCCCGGCAGCACCTGTGGCCGCACCTGTCCCCGCGGCAGCACCTGCACCGGCGACGGAAGCGGCTGCGGAGGCTGCTCCGGCTGCAGCGGAAAGCGGACACGAGGTGCGGAGTCCCATCGTTGGTACGTTCTACCGCGCACCGTCACCGGAAGACGCACCCTTCGTGGAAGTCGGCCAGAGCGTGACCAAGGGACAGTCGATCTGCATCATCGAAGCGATGAAAATCATGAACGAGATCGAAGCCGATGTCTCTGGCACCCTCAAGAAGATTCTCGTCGAGAACGGACAGCCGGTGGAATACGACCAGCCGCTTTTCGTCATTGATCCTTCTTAACACCGCTTCCCTCGAGGGACGCTAACCGAAATCGAGGTTCCCACGTGTTTTCGAAAATTCTGATCGCCAACAGAGGCGAAATAGCTCTCCGTATTATCCGCACCTGCAAAGTCATGGGTGTGCCCACCGTCGCGGTGTATTCCACGGCGGACGAGGATTCCCTGCACGTGCGTTTTGCGGACGAAGCCGTCTGTATCGGTCCCCCGGCGGGACGCGAAAGTTATCTCAACATTCCCCGCATCCTCGCTGCTGCGGAAATTACCGGTGCCGACGCCATTCATCCCGGGTACGGTTTCCTCGCTGAAAACGCCGAGTTTTCAGAAATATGCCAGGAGTCGGGGATCAAATTCATCGGTCCTTCGCCAGACATGATCAACCGCATGGGAAACAAATCCCTCGCCAAGGCCACGGTGCAGGAGGCCAACGTTCCGACGGTGCCCGGCAGTGACGGTGTGGTGAAAGACCTTGACGCGGCGCATGCCGTGCTCGAGGGAATGGACATGCCGGTCATCATCAAGGCATCGGCCGGAGGCGGAGGCAAAGGCATGCGCATCGTGCGTGATAAGGAGGAGTTCGACCGTCAGTTCCGTATGGCTAAGGCGGAAGCGGAATCTTCCTTCAACAACGGCGACCTGTACATCGAAAAATACATCGAGCGTCCCCGTCACGTCGAGGTGCAGATCCTCGGTGATCAGCACGGCAATGTCGTGCATCTCGGGGAACGTGACTGTTCGATTCAACGCAGGCATCAGAAACTGATCGAGGAATCACCGTCTCCCGCGGTAACGCCCGAGCTGCGTCAGCGCATGGGAGACGCCGCCGTTGCCGCCGCAAAGAGTATCAACTACGAAGGCGCCGGCACCATCGAGTTTCTGCTCGATGCCAGCGGCAGTTTCTATTTCATGGAAATGAATACACGTATTCAGGTCGAACACCCCGTAACCGAAGAGGTGACGGGCGTCGATCTTATTCGTGAACAGATACGGATCGCCGCCGGGGAAGCGCTGCCGGAGGAAGGCTACGCGCCACCGAAGGGACACTCGATTGAATGCCGTATCAATGCCGAGGACCCGGATCACGATTTTCGTCCCTCTCCGGGCCGCATCGTGACCTGGCATTCGCCGAGCGGACTCGGTGTGCGCGTTGAATCCCACGCGTACCAAGGGTATCGCATCCCACCGTATTACGACTCGATGATCGCAAAGCTCATCGTTTACGGCAGCAACCGGGAAGAGGCTATTGACCGCATGCGGCAGGCGCTCGAGGAGTTCATCATCGAAGGCGTGAGCTCCACCATTCCGTTTCACAAAAAAGTCATGCTGAACAGCAAATTCAGGGAAGGCGATTTCGATACGCATTTCCTCGAATCGTTCGAATAATTCAGACAAGCAATATCACCGGTTTTTTTCAAGGAGTGATCTATGAATTTCCCCGAAAATCTCAAGTACACCGATTCTCATGAGTGGGTAAAGGTCGAAGACGGCGTTGCCACCATCGGAATCACCGAGTATGCACAGGGTGAGCTCGGAGACGTGGTATTCGTCGATATTCCCGAAGCACGCGCTGTGACAGCAGGCGAAAGCTTCGGCAGCATCGAGGCAGTGAAGACTGTATCCGACCTGATCGCTCCCATCGCAGGTACGATTACCGAAATCAACAGTGAGCTCGAGGGAAGCCCGGAAATCGTCAACTCGGATCCCTACGGCAACGGCTGGATGGTGAAGATGAGCATCGACAATGAAGGTGATCTCGATGGACTGCTTGACGTTGAGAAGTACAAGGCACTGATCGGACAGTAGTCACACCCTCACAATTGTGCTGACCGGATGGAGGAAGCTTCCGTCCGGTCAGCGTTTTTTTCACCTCCCGCGGAAATGTCATGCATCACCCTGAATGGATCTGTATTCTGGATTTCGGGTCTCAGTATACCCAGCTCATCGCGCGCCGCATCCGGGAACTCGGTGTGTACTGTGAGATTCACCCCTTTCATCTCGCGATGGACGCCATCAAGGCAAACCGTCCCGTCGGGATCATTCTCAGTGGCGGACCCAACAGCGTGTACGAGGAGGGCGCGCCGCGCGTCTCCGAAGATATCTTCGAACTCGATATTCCCGTTCTTGGCATCTGCTACGGACTGCAGCTGATTGCGGTGCATCATGATGGTGCCGTTGATCCCGCGGCGCGGCGTGAATACGGAAAGGCGGAACTCAAGCTCGACAACCAGGACGACCTGTTCTCGGGCGTTGCAACCGACAGTGTGGTCTGGATGAGTCATGGCGATTCGCTCTCGAAGATTCCATCGGATTTCGAAGTGATCGCGCATACGGAGAACGCACCGATCTGTGCGATCCGCAACGCCGCAAAAAAACAATACGGTGTGCAGTTTCACCCCGAGGTGGTGCATTCGGCGGAAGGAAAAACAATCCTGAAAAACTTCGTCTATGGGATCGCCGGTGCGAAGGGTGGCTGGAACCCACGGTCCTTCATCGAACAGTCGATCGAAGACATCCGATCCACCGTCGGTGATCAGCGCGTCATCTGTGCGCTGAGTGGTGGTGTCGATTCCGCGGTTGCCGCCGTCCTGCTGCATGAAGCGATCGGCGATCAGCTGCAGTGCATCCACATCGACAACGGGGTGATGCGGAAGAACGAAAGCGCCCAGGTCGTTGAAACCTTCCGCGACGAATTCCACATTCCGTTGAAATTCGTGGATGCCACCGATCTCTTCCTCGATAAACTCGCCGGTGTTACCGATCCCGAACAGAAGCGCAAGATCATCGGCAACACCTTCATAGAAGTGTTCGAGAAAGAAGCCGCCGAGTTCCGCGATGCAGCCTTCCTCGCGCAGGGTACACTGTACCCGGATGTTATCGAATCCGTGAATTTCAAGGGTCCCTCAGCCACGATCAAGTCGCATCACAATGTCGGCGGACTCCCCGAGCGTATGAACTTCAAGCTCATCGAGCCTTTCCGCGAACTGTTCAAGGATGAAGTGCGCAGTGTCGGCAGAGAACTCGGCATTCCTGCACATATTCTCGAACGGCACCCGTTCCCCGGTCCCGGACTCGCAATCCGCGTCCTTGGCGCGATTGATCGCGAGCAGCTCGACCTGCTTCGCGAGGTGGATGAAATCTATCTCGAGGAAATCCGAAAGGCAGGGGAATATGATAATATCTGGCAGGCGTTTTCCGTGCTGCTGCCTGTCAAATCCGTTGGTGTCATGGGCGATGCGCGCACCTATGAATTCACGATCGCGCTGCGCGCGGTCACCAGTCTCGACGGCATGACCGCCGACTGGGCACGTGTTCCCTACAATGTGCTCGAGCGGATTTCCAACCGCGTCATCAACGAAGTACGCGGTGTCAACCGTGTTGTTTACGATATCAGCTCCAAGCCGCCAGCAACCATCGAGTGGGAATAAGCGTGAACGAACACCGTGTCAGTCAGCTTCTTGACGAAGCCCGGTACTATGAGGATCACGCCATGTGGCTGCATGCCGTGCAGGTGTATCAGCGCCTGATCGATACCTTTCCCGAACGTCTCGATCTTCGCATCAGGCTCGGGAACGTGTATCTCGAAATGGGGAATCTCCAGGCTGCGGAAGTGATCCTGCTGCAGGCACTGCGACACGACGCACACAATCCCGATATCCTTTACTCCCTCGGCATCGCCTGCTATCAGAGTGATGACCTCGATCGTGCGCTGTTTTACATGCAGCAGCTTGCGGGACAGAAATTGCCGAAGGTGCATTATTCGCTCGGACTCATATACTGGCGGCAGGGCGAACTGGCACACGCCGAACGGCACCTGCGGCTGAGCCTGGAGTTTCAACCTGACAATACCGGGACAGCCCTGGCACTCGGGGAAACACTGCTGCGTTCCGGAAAACCCCATGACGCCGTTACCGTGCTCGCAAATACTGCTGCCCGCGCACCACGCGATGTGCAGGTGCAGTTCGTGCTCGGACGCGCACGCATGGCCGCAGAGCAGTGGGAGGAAGCAGTTCTCGCGTTCCGCACACTGCTGCTCACCGATCGGGAACACAATGATGCACGCGTCGCCATGGCCGGTGCATACATGAAACTTCGTGATTTCGACAATGCCGAGCTCGTGCTCAAGGAAGCGCTGCTCCAGGATCAGGAATCCGTACCCGCCCTGCTTTCACTCGGCAAGCTCGCCCTGCTGAAATCCAACCGAAAACGCGCGGAAGAATATTTCCGCAACGTCCTCGACATCGATGCAGATAATGAAGATGCACTGGAACAGCTTCGATATTTTACACCGCAGGATAAACCTGTTTCCCCGTAGTCTTTTCCTCCTTGTCCTTGTTTTCCTTGCAATGCCTGCGCGCGCACAGGTGCCCATTCCATACGGGGAGGAAGAGGAGGCACGCTTCAGGCAGGCACTCGAGGAATTCACCGCGGAGCAGTATCCAGCGGCAGCCGAATCGTTCCGGAAACTCGCCAGGCAGCAGACACTGCATCAGCGTACCACCGCATCCTACATCATGGCAGCGCGTGCGTATCTGTTCGCCGGGAATCCAAAACCCGGTTTGCGTCTGCTCGAGGAGTTCAGAGACAGATATGCAGAAAGTGCATATGTCCCTGAGAGCTGGCTGATTTCCGGGGATGCCACGCGGTTGGCAGGGGGCAGTGCGCGCGCAGTAGAATGCTATCTGCGTGCATGGATCACCGGCTTTTCCGATACGTTGCTGCTGCGCCGGAAACTGGCTGAGATGCAGAAGCCCGTACTCTCTCCGTATGACACGCGCAAAACGGAAACCCTCCTCAAAAGTATTCCCTCAGGTGAGGAACTGGCCGCAGTACTTGGATTACGACCCGAGCTGACGCAGGTGCAGGCCGGACGGCAACGCGGGGGAGCTGTCGACCCGACACCAGATGGGCAGCCTCAGGGAAAGGAAAAGCGCGCAGCCAAAAAAGCGGTGGAGGAAGTCATCGTGGCCGTTGCAGTTCCGGGACGCGAGAAGGATGAGCGCAAACGCGCAATGGTGGAGCATCTCCTCCGTGGTATGCGTACGGCCTGCGATCTTTACGCTGAGGGGAAGCAGCCATCAGTGCGCATTCGCGTGCTGCATTCCGATGCCAGCGATACGCTTGCGACCAGCCTTGATGCATTGTTCCAGAATCCGCAGGTTGTAGCGCTGCTCGCCGGCGCCTTCAGCAGCGATGCAAAACGCGTCTGCGAGGTGGCAGCCGAGCGGGATGTGCCCGTTTTGCTGCCTACAGCGACATCGGACGGACTCACACGCATGGGGAGAAACATTTTTCAGCTCAATACACCGATGGAGGAGCGGGCGCGATTGCTCGCCGACTTCGCCTGTCTCGAGCTTGATGCCGCCGAAGCTGTCGTCCTTGCACCGGATGATTCATGGCCGCGGGAGATGGCGGAGGCCTTTTACGAACGGGGAATAAAACTGGGACTGCACATCGCTGACCCTGTGTATTACAGTCGGGCGGATAATGATCTCGAACAGACCTGCAAACGACTGGAACGCCCGACCGGGGCAAAAAAACGTATCCTCTTTGCACCTGTGCGCAGCAGGGATGATATTGTCAGAGTGCTGAAGGGAGTGCGGCACAGCGGTTGTGTACAGACCATCATCGGCGCGGGAAACTGGAACCATCCAGACCTGCTGCAGCGAGAAGCAGCCGGGCTCACCGTGTATTTCGAGGCCGATGTCGCGCCGGACAGCAACACCGTGGAGATGAGAAATCTGCGGAGAACGCTGCGAAGACGTCACCAGATGATGAGTCCGGAATTTCTCTTCGGCTACGATGCGATGCATCTCGTGCTCAACCTTTTGAAGGACGGTGCGACGGACCGGACGCAGATTATGCAGAAACTGCATAATATTCATCATGGCGTGCGTGCGCCGGTGAATTTTCTGCAGAGCCGGATCAATACGGCCATAAATATCCTGTGCTGTTCCAACGGACGCATACGACAGCTCGAAAGCTTTTTCGCGAAGTAACAATCTCGTTTCACATTCACGTCAAAGGGAGAGATGTGATGAAGAATGCAGCCGAACATGGCGACGGTCAAACGACCGTTTCCATGAAACAATGGCCTGAAACCGAACGTCCACGGGAAAAAATGCTGGCGCGGGGCGCTGAGGTCCTCAGCGACTCCGAAGTGCTGGCCATCATTCTCAATTCCGGCAGCGGGGGACGTTCCGCCCTTGACATCGCACGCGATCTTCTGCATCGGTATGAGAATCTGCGGCAGCTCGCACGACGCACCGTGCGTGAACTCTGTGGAGTACCGGGCATCGGTCATGCTCGAGCAGTAACACTGCATGCCGCGTTTGAACTCGGCAGACGCCACGCTGCCGTCCCGGATCAGCCCGACGGTGTCATCGGGAGTCCTGAAGACATCGCGTCGCTGTATATCCCGCGATTGAGGGATCTGCAGCGGGAACGCTTCATGGCGCTTTTGCTCGACAATGCGGGACATATCATCAAGGAATGCGTGATATCGGAAGGAACGGTCAACGCCAGCCTGGTACATCCCCGTGAAGTATTCCATGCCGCTGTCACCGAACTGGCGTCATCGGTTATTCTCCTGCACAATCATCCCAGCGGTGTGCGGGAAGCCAGCAGGGAGGATCATCTCGTTACGCGGCAGCTTGTCGAGGCCGGACAACTGATGGATATCCCGGTGCATGACCACATCATCATCTGCGGAAATAAATACGTCAGTTTTGCTGAAAACGGATGGCTGGAAGGTCAGTAGTTCCGTTTTTTCCAGAGCTGGCGCAGTCGTTCACGGATGCGCTGTTCGCGTCCCTCATCCGTCGGCTTGTAATACTGCTTCTGCTGGAGTTCTTCGGGAAGATAATTCTGTTCGACGAAATGGCCGGGGAAGTCATGCGCATAGCGGTAACCCTTGCCGTAGCCTTCGGACTTCATCAGCTTGGTCGGTGCATTGCGCAGATGCAGGGGCACGGGGTAGGGAGGGAAGTTGCGTACATCGCTCAGTGCGCCGTCTATTGCCAGGTACGCCGCGTTACTTTTCTGCGTGCTGGCGAGGTATGTAGCGGTCTGTGCGAGCACGATACGCGCTTCAGGCATGCCGATTGCGTGGACGGATTGATGACATGCAGTCGCCAGCAGCAGCGCGTTGGGATCTGCGTTGCCGATATCCTCGGAGGCGAGAATGATAAGGCGGCGCGCGATGAACAACGGGTCTTCTCCACCCTCGAGCATTCGTGCCATCCAGTACACCGCTGCATCCGGATCGCTGCCTCTGACGGACTTGATAAAAGCGGAAATGATGTTGTAGTGCTCTTCGCCGCCTTTATCGTACTTGGCAAATGCGCGCTGGAAGGCCTCCTCGAGAATTTCCTGTGTTATGGTGACCTTTCCGTCCTCCTCAGCCAGCAGGCAGCACATCTCGAGTCCGTTCAGCATGCTCCGGGCATCACCGCCGCTGTAGGCGATGAGCATATCCCTGTCATCAAACGCGACTTCGAGTTTCTTCAGATAATCATCTTCTTCCAGGGCCCTGTCGAGCAGCAGGGAGAGTTCCTCAATCGTCAGGGGATTGAGGACATACGTCCTCGCCCGCGAACGAAGGGGAGGAATGACCTCAAAGGAAGGATTCTCCGTCGTTGCTCCGATCAGCGTGATGTCTCCCTGCTCAACTGCCTGCAGGAGCGCATCTTGCTGGGCTTTGTTAAAGCGATGAATCTCATCAATGAAAAGGACGGTCTGCAGCATTTCCAGCTCGTAGCGCCGGCTGCGGGCCTGTTCGATGACCTTGCGAACATCCTTTACTCCCGAAGATACGGCGGAGAGCTGATCGAAATGTGCACGGATGTTATGCGAGAGAAGACGGGCGAGCGTGGTTTTTCCTGAACCTGGGGGACCCCAGAAAATCATGCTGAACAGTGTTCCACGGGAGATCATCTGGAAGATCGGTTTCCCCTTGCCGACGAGGTGGCGCTGACCCACATAGCCTGACAGCTCGCGGGGACGCATGCGCTCGGCGAGAGGTATTTCCGGGGGAGTGACCATGAAGATCAGCGAGGATCGTTCTGTGGGGAGGGCTTCGGCTGTTGTTCGGAGCGTTTGGGACTCCCGAGATTCTGCGACGGGCGCAACTTGCGCAGGGAATCGAGCTTGCGCAGGGAATCCTTCACCGCAGCACTGTCAACCGCCAGAGGCTGCAGCGACTGCTGCATGTCGAGAATTCCTCTCGTCATCGGGGCGTAATCATTGTCGCTGCGCACTTCTTCGGATTTCTCGGCGGGAGGATACCCTGCACGCCGCAACGAAGGTGCAGGCACGTTTTCTTTCTGAAGGCGGATTTTTGAATCAACATCCTTCCGCTCTACCTGCGCGGGTGCGGGAGAAGCGGGCAGGACGTCCTGCTCTGCTTCCTGTCTTGCCTTTTCTCGCCTCACTGCGTCGGCAGGTGCATCCACGGCGGCGCCGGTCTCCGAGCGTCCAGCAGCCGTTGCACTGCCTTGGTCTGTCTGTCTGGTGGAAGGTGCTGTCTCTTCAGCATCGTCGAGGCGCTGTTCATGCGGAAGTACCTGCTGCTGTTTAAGACCTTCCTCACGAAGTTCCTGCTGAACATCCGTCGTCTGAAACACGTAGACGGAAACGATGAGCACCACGGATGCTGCTGCAGCGCCATAGGCGTAAGCAGGAATGCGGAATCCACCGTCAGCACGGGATAAAAAAAGACGACGCCACCAGGGAAGTGCCTCGACTCGGGTTTCATCTTCGATACGACGGGCGAGATGCGCGGAAAAATCCATCGGCGCACTCACTCGTGGCATGGCACGAAGATCCTTCAGCAGTCGCTGCTGCTCCTCGGGCACATCTTCGTGCAGGTTCCGGGGATCTTGAGTTTCAGACATGGGAGTCGCTGGCGCAATTAGTCATAAATGTCTTTCAGTAATTCCTGCAGCTGCAGTCTGCCGCGGCTGATGCGTGATTTCACGGTTCCGATCGGCATGTCGATGATTTCTGCGATTTCCTCGTAGCTGAGTTCCTGGATATCGCGGAGAATGACGGCTTCGCGAAATACCTCGGGTAGTTTTGTGAGGGCTTCCTGTATGCGCTCGAAGACGATGCTGCTGTCAGCACTGCGATCGGGGAGCGGGTCGCCGTCGGAAATCGGGAGTGTGTACTCCTCATTTTCATCGCGCTTCTGTACCAGCCTTGTCGTATACTTTCGATGTCCGCGTCGTAGTTCACTTTTTGCGAGGTTACCGGCGATGGTGTAAATCCAGGTCGATACCTTCGCGATTGTTTTGTACAGGTGCTTTTTCTTGTACACGCGTACAAACGTGTCCTGCAGCACATCTGCGGCATCGTCCATGCTGCCGGTGAAACGAAAGATGAAATTCATCAGGGGATCCTGAAAACGCTCCACCAGGATATCGAATGCGGCATGAACATCGCGCTGAAACAAAAGCATCAGCTCTTCATCAGAGAGCGTCTCGAGGGTGGCACGGTCCAGTTTACCAGCCTCAATACGTTCTTCTACCCGCGTTTCAAGAGAATGTTCCTGCATTCCCGCCATAAAAATTGTTTTTCCTTTGGTGTCAATCCTGCGTCAATTCGCTGACAAGGCGAATGACAGCGACTGAAGGGTCTGTCGGAGCGGATTTCATTGCGAGGTCTGCTTCAAGAATATATTCAAAACAGCGCTCAAAATACGTCGAATCGGGAAAGTTTTTTGCGTATTTGCGCAGATTATCTACCTGCCAGGCCCAGATGAGCCCTGCAGACCGTGCGTCTTCGTCGGTCGCACGTCCCGTGATCCCCAGTGCTCGCACACGCCAGAGGGAGGTCATCTGCCGCGCGATCATGGTGACGATCATCAGCGGTTCCTCGCTTCCAAGAAGATGTGAGACGATTTCCTGCGCCTGTCGCGCATCACGTGCCATGATGGCGTTGGTCAGGGCGAAGATATTGTACTGACGCGAGGCGCCGAGATGTGTATACACATCGTCCGGTTCAATGTGATCCTTTTCCGGAAGCGCGGTGACGATCTTTTCGATTTCAGATGCCAGTTCACGACTGTTGTTTCCACGGAGCGCATGCATGATGGTGCAGGCTTCAGGACTGATGCGTTTGCCCTGGCGCTGCATTTCCTGGCTGATCCAATGCTGCGCTTCACGGTCTTTCAGCGCCTTGTATTCCACGACGGCGGCAAGGGGCGATTTCCCCCGCGAAAGCTGCTGCAGGGTGAAAAGGACGTCGGCTGCCGCGGATTTCTTTGCCGGCGCCTTTTTGCGACGAGAGGGTTTGAGTCCCCCTGCACAGAGTATGAGTACCGTGTCCGGGGATGGATGCTCGGCGTAGGAAGCCAGAACGGGTTTTTTCAGGAATGCATCCGCTTCGCGCACCAGTACAACACGTTTGTCCGACATGAACGGAAAGGCATTGGCGGCGACGGTAACGTCTTCCGCCTGATGATCCGTACCACGGAAGACGTCGTAATTGAACGAGGCATCCCCATCCCCGAGAGCGGCCTGCGCAATTTCTTTCGCGCGTTGCTCGACGAGGTAATCCTCCTCCCCGTAGAGGAGATATACGGGGAGGAAGGATCTGCTTTCGATTTGCTTTACTAATTCGTTGTCAGTCAAAACATTGCGGCGTTTACGTAAGGTGTATTCCGCTTACTTGATCGTGACTTTTTCCATGATGACGTCTTCTTTGGGACGGTTGGCGCCACCGAGTACAGGCACTTCCGCAATCTTATCGACCGTGTCCATTCCCTTGATCACGCGGCCAAAGATCGTATAGCTGGGCGGAAGATTGTAGTCCTGATGCATGATGAAGAACTGGCTGCTGTTCGTGTTGGGACCGCGATTCGCCATGGCGACGATTCCGCGCTTGTAGCCTGCTTCATAAAGTGGGGAGCTCTTGTCGATTTCGTCTTCGAACGTCTTGCCGTAGATGCTTTCGCCGCCACTGCCGGTTCCGGTGGGATCGCCGCCCTGGATGACAAAACCCTTGACGACGCGATGGAAGAGCACGCCGTTATAGTATCCGCGCTTTGCCAGTTCGACAAAGTTTTCCACGGTTTTCGGTGCTGCTTCACGGAAAAATTCTATTTCAATGGGACCATAGTTGGTTTCGATGACGGCGATTTCCTTATCCACGGAAGCATCCTCCTTTGCGTTAGTGTTGTCGCTCGCCTGTGCGCGGGCCGTGAACACGGCGGCAACGCTCAGGAGCAGGGTGAAGATGAGAAAACGAGTGCGATTCATGTGGTTTCTCCTGTATGGTTACAGCATGTTTGTTGCAAGCAGAATAAATATCAGTATGCCGAGTGCGATGCGATAGACGATGAACAGCATTGTGCTGTGTGATCGCAGATATCGCAGTAGGAATTCAATGGCAAGATAGCCTACGATGCCCGAGACCACAACCGCCACGAACAGCGCCACCCCGAGGTCGCCGGCAAGCTGGTCGCGCAGTTGATACAGTTCGAACAGTCCGCTCAGGGTGATGGCGGGAATACTGAGCAGAAAGGAAAATCGTGCTGCATCCTCACGCTTGAGGTGCAGGAAGAGTCCGGCCGTGATCGTGGTCCCGGATCGAGAGGATCCTGGAATGAGCGCAAGCGCCTGCGACAGCCCGATGATCTGCGTATCCCACCATTTCATCGAAGAAAGATCGCGATTGCGCTTTCCGCTCCGTTCGGCGATGGCAAGGATGACGGCAAGCGCGATGAGGCTGCCGGCGATGACATGGAGGGAGCGGAAATCCGTTTCAATGAAATCCTTGAACAGCAGGCCGAAGACGCCGATCGGAATGGTGCCGAACATGATCCACCACGCCATTTTGGAATCGGAGGTTTCAAAGGGACGCAGGTGGAGCAGTGAGCGCATGAACGCGCCGGCGAGTTTCGTGATATCGTGCCAGAAATAAATGAACACCGCGATCAATGTTCCGATCTGAGTCACGGCGGTAAAGGCTGCACCCGGATCATTCCAGCCCAGCAGGGCAGGGACGATGCGCAAATGCGCCGTGCTGCTGATAGGGAGGAACTCGGTCAGTCCCTGAACGATTCCCAGAACAATGGCTTGGAAAAGACTCATAGATCGCCGGCGTTCTCCCCGAGCGACCCGAGTTCGATCGTGCGCTTGCTGTTGAGCGCCTCAAGGACGCGGAATGTTGCACGCGTCGTAATCAGAAGGCTTTCCAGTGGAATGACGGGGTCGCTTTTCTTCCGAATCGCCTGCATGAAGGCGATGACCTCGTTGCGATGCCCTTTATCGCCGCTGCCTTTTTTCCGGTTCAGCTTTCCACCACGCGCGAGGGTGAGGGACTGAAAGTTGTCCATCACCGCGGTGCTGTTTCCCGCGGACATGGTGATGCGTTCCTTGGGAATCGAGCTGTCGCCGTTGGAGGCATATGTGATGATGCCTACCGAACCATCCGACATGCGCATCGTGATATTGACATTGTCGTAATTGGTGACTGCCTCGTTGTCGGAAGAGATGCATTCTGCGCTGATGCGCTGCGGATGCGCTCCGGTGAGGAATTGAATGGTATCGATGAAATGGCAGACCTCGCCGACAATTCTGCCGCCGCCGTCTTCCGGATGCTGAGTCCAGTGATCTTTCGGAAGGAAACCGGCATTGACGTAATAGTGCACAATCGAAGGTTCTTCCATCGTCGCGAAAAACGCCTGCATGTCTTTGACCAGAGGGGCGAAGCGGCGGTTGAACCCTACCATCAGCTGCAGTTTGCCGCGCATTTCGGGGTTATCGAGCAGGAGAGAGGCAATGGGAGAGAGCTCCTCTTCACTCATCGCGAGAGGCTTCTCGACGAAGACATGCTTCCCATGCCTGAGCGCTTCGAAGGTGTAAGGGGCATGTTGTCCGTGACGCGTCGCAACGAATACCGTGCCGATGGTCTTATCCTGCAATACGTCGTCAACATTTGTCGACGACTTCTTGAAGCCGAATTTGTTGCGCATGTCCGCCCCTGTCAGTCCGCTGCGGTTGCAGACCGTATCGAGCGTGACATCCTCCATTTCCTTGAGATGGGGGAGGAGGAAACCGGATGCGAAGCTGCCCGCACCGATGAAGCCCAGCGTGAGTGAACTGCGTTCCGGAGAAATGACAGGAGTGGATACCCTGTTTTCTGCATGCGAAATCTGCTTGAGTTCCTCCTCGTCGAGATCGTCATAGGAAATGACGATGCCCACATAGGGTTCCGTCTTTTCCCCGCCGATCATCTCATAGGCTTTCAGCGACTCATCCGCCGTAAAGCGATGCGTCGTGAGGATATCGGTGTTCACGCGGCCCTGTGCAAGCAGGGTGAGATAGGCGATCATATTGCGATTCTCGGTCCAGCGTACGAATCCGATGGGGTAGTCGAGCCCCTCCTCCTCGTAGTCGCTGTCGTAGCGTCCCGGACCGTAGCTGCGCGACATGCGGATGTCGATTTCCTTCATGTAAAACGGTCCGCGGGGAATGTTCATCGCGGCGGCACCGACCACGACAACGCGACCGCGTTCGCGTGTGATGCGACCCGCAAGTTCAATGGGGTCGTTACTGCTGGTTCCTGCCGTGATGATCACGGCATCGGCACCATGGCCGCCACTGACGGACTGCACGACGGATTCCACCGGGTCGTTTTTGCGCTCGAGGGCATAATCCGCGCCGGATTTGCGGGCAAGCGCAACAGCACCGGGATCGAGATCAACGCCGATAACCCTGCATCCGTTGGCTTTCAGAAACTGGACGGTGAACTGGCCGAGCAGGCCGAGTCCGATCACGACCACGGTTTCACCGAGACTGGGCGCCGTTTGCCTGACCCCCTGCAGAGCGATGGCTGCCACGGTGGTGTAGGCGGCAGACTCCATCGACACCCCGTCCGGTATTTTGGCGACCAGGTTACGGGGGACGGCGATAACATCGGCATGCAGGGCATAATCGGCACCGCCGCAGGCCACACGGTCACCGACCTCGATGTCTCGCACGCTGTCATCGACCGCGAGCACGACGCCTGCACTGCTGTAGCCGAGTCCTGCGAAGGAATCGAGCTTGCTCATAATGCGCTTGTACGTGCGCTGCAGGCCGTTTCGACGAACTTCCTCGACGACTTTCCGTACCTCATCGGGCTGGCTGCGTGCGCGCTGCACGAGCGAGGATTTACGCGAATCGACGGAAGTTTTTTCCGTGCCGGCGCTGATGACAGAGAAATAATTCTTGACGAGTATCATGCCGCGACCCGGCGAGGGAGGCGGCACATCGGCCACTTTCATGGCCCCTGATTTGATATGCTGTGCGATCTGTTTCATTGCCAAAACTTACGATTCTGGGGCTTTTTTTCCTATACGAAAACAGCCCCTCGAAGGGGCTGTCGTGAGAAATATAATCGAATTCGGCTAGCGTTTCGGGGGGTGTGGCCGCCGCGCCTTTCCCAGTATTCGCTTGATTTCCTTTGCGAAATGATGTTCGAAGAGAACGAGCCTGGCAATCTGTTCGGCACTGAGAAAATCAGTGAGTGAACGCAGATAGTCCTGTCGCCGTTTCACGAAACCCATGCCCAGTTCTTCGAGCTTTTCCACAGTCTTCATGATTTCGGCGTCAGACGCTTTGTCCTTCACCAGAGAGCGCAGTTCTTCAAGAACTTCGTCACGCTTTCCGCGTTCCTTTTCTTCCTGTTCACGAAATTTTTTCTCTCTGACCGTAAGACGCACAGCCTGTTCTTCGTTCAGATCGAGCGCTTCGATCATTTTCAACCGCCTCAGTTCTTCGAGACGGCCACGGGGACCCTCATCATCGTCCGGGGGACCGAATTGCGCTGCCGCCGGAAGGGTGCCGAGCAGGAGCAGGAGCAGTATGGTGATGCCAGTGTGTTTCATGATGACCTCTAACGAAGCTCAAAATCCTGAATTTCCAGCGCGGATGCAAGCAGTGCAGCGTCATCCTCGCTGATCGCTTCCAACACGACATCAGTGCTGAAATAATCGAGGGAGGCTTCCACGATATCACCGACCCCGAGACTTTCCGCAAGTGCAGCCTGCAACTCGGATGTGACATCGTCGTTTTCAATGAAAACGGGCTCTTCCGTTGAAGTGATTGCGGTCAGACCTGGCTCCATGCCTTCGATCACGGTGGGCTGGTTCAGAATCAGGGCGCTCACGCCGTCATCGGCAATGTCGCTGATCTCACCCGGGGAAAGTGTCAGTGCGTACTCGCCCGTATTGTCGTCCTGTTTCGACGACGGGTTGAACATCCACACCGTCAGGACGAGGAGGACGAGAGCGGCGGCGGGGACGAGCGTGAGTATCGGTGTCAGGCTGCGTTTTCGTTGCGCTTTCTGATCGATTTTCTCATTGAGTTCGACCGAGAAACGCGCCCAGTCGACATTCTCCGGCTGCTCACGCAATTCCTGTAGTGCATGCTGCATGAAGGGACGCAGGCGCTCGAGTTCTTCGGCGCATGCCGAACACTGAGCGCAGTGCTTCTGCAGTTCGCTTGACTGCGCTGGCGAAAGTTTCCCGTCGAGATAATCCGGGATATTCTCGCGCATGGAATTACATGTGTGCTTTGACATAGCGTTCAATTTTCCTGACTGCGTGATGGTAATTCGCTTTCAGGCCTCCTGCCGTGGTTTTTAAAATCGTTGAAATCTCTTCGTATGGTAATTCTTCAAAATACCGGAGCACGAACACTGCGCGCTGTTTATCGGGAAGCGTGGCAATGGCGGCCTCGATAAGCCTGCGCATTTCCTGGCGTTCAAGATTGTCCTCCGTCGTCGCGGATTCGTCCTCTATCATCTCTTCATGTGAGGTGAGAGAAAGCACATGACGCAGTTTGCTCTTTCGCACGTGATTGAGACTGAGGTTGACCGCAATGCGATACAGCCAGGTGTATATCTGCGCGTCCCCTCGGAAGGCGTCGAGCTTCTCATACGCCTTGATGAAAACATCCTGCGTCAGATCGAGTGCTTCATCGTGATCACGAATCATGCGCCGGATGACCCAGTACACGCGTTCTTCGTAGGTTCGCACGATCTGGTTGAAAGCGCTGCGGTCACCCGCACGGCATGATGCGACGATATCTGCTTCGCTTCGTTGCGGCATTGCTTTCGAAAATGTACGAAATCCACCGCGATCAGTCGCTATGGCTTCAGCGTGGGTACTCAACGGTAGCGGCTTTCTGGTTTCATGATTCATGTCTTGCTGCGTAAGGGATCAGGGATGCAGTGTGAAACTGTCCTGCTACGCATACAGGGATTGGACAGCGAGGGAAGGTGGCAGGTTTAATCCCTATCCCATGGCGTCCGTATTGTTCATACACAGTGAATTTCCTATAATGCTTTTCCCGCTGCCGTAAGGCAGCACAGTCAGACATCATCAATTGCAGCTTCACACGCACATGGAACCCAACCGCATTCTCGTCACATCTGCTCTTCCTTACGCCAATGGCGCAATTCATTTCGGTCACCTTGCCGGTGCATATCTGCCGGCGGACATGTATGTGCGTTACCAGCGCCTGCGTGAAAAGGATGTGCTGTTTATCTGCGGTTCCGATGAGCATGGCGTCAGCATTCTCATTTCGTCGAAAAAAGAAGGCGTCGAACCCCAGGCCATCATCGATCGCTATCATGAACTGAACAAACGAGCGTTCGAACGTGTCGGTATGAGTTTCGACAACTATTCCCGTACTTCGCTCCCTGTGCATCACGAAACCGCGCAGGACTGGTTTCTCGACTTCAAGAAGAAGGGCATCCTCACGGAAAGCACCGAACAGCAGCTGTTCGATCCCGAAGTGAAAATGTTTCTGCCCGACCGCTTCGTAATCGGCACCTGTCCCCATTGCCAGTACGAGCGCGCCTACGGCGATCAATGTGAAAACTGCAGCAAGTACTATGACCAGACGGAACTGATCAATCCGAAAAGCCTGCTCAGCGATGCCGAACCCATTGTGCGCGAGGCGCGGCACTGGCATTTTCCGCTGGGTGCGTTCCAGGAGAAACTGGAAGCCTATGTGGAATCCCATGCAGGGGACTGGAAAGACAATGTGTTGCAGCAGGTGCGATCCTGGCTGAAGGCGGGACTCAGCGACCGGCCCATTTCCAGGGATCTGACCTGGGGCGTGCAGGTGCCGGAAGAGGAGGAGGGAAAGGTTCTGTACGTCTGGTTCGAGGCCGTTCTCGGGTACATTTCCTCGACAAAGGAATGGGCGCGCGCACAGGGCGACCCAACGCTGTGGGAGAAGTACTGGAAAAGCGACGATACGCGCTATATCGCCTTCATCGGGAAGGATAATATCGTGTTTCATTGCCTGATGTTTCCCGCGATGCTCATGGCCCGTGGTGATTTCGTGCTCCCGGACAATGTCCCCGCCAACGAATTCCTCAACCTGGAAGGGAAGAAATTCTCAAAGAGCCAGAACTGGTCTATCGAACTCAACGAGTTTCTCGATACATATCCGGCCGATCCTTTGCGGTATACACTGGCAATGAATATGCCGGAGTCGAGGGACAGTGACTTCTACTGGAAGGATTTTCAGGCGCGCAACAACAACGAACTCGCAGATATTCTCGGGAATTTCGTCAATCGTACGGCGCATTTCGTTGAGAAGCATTTCGAGAGCAAAATTCCCGAGGCAAGCGCACTTGACGATGCTGATCGCACATTCCTGGCGGAATTCGAACGCAGCGCGTCGACGATTGCGGATTTCTATGAGCGTTTTCGTTTCCGTGATGCGGTCGTGGCGACAATGAACCTCGCAAGGGCGGCCAACAAGTATTTCAATGATCGTGAGCCGTGGAAGTCGATCAAGACGGACAGGGAGGTGTGCGCGACGACACTCAATTGCAGTCTGCAGGCGGTCTACGCTCTCAGTGTGTTCATCGAGCCCATTCTGCCGTTCACGGCGGAAAAACTTCGTAAATACCTCAATATCAGTGATGAGAAGCTGCTGAGGTGGTCCGCACCCGGAAAGGCACTGCTTGAAGCGGGGCATCAGCTTGGCGAGAAAGTATTGTTGTTCGAGAAAATCGACGATGACACCATCGAAGCAGAGATGGCCAAGCTCGGCGATCTGCAGGAAGCGGGGCAGGAGAAGGAGTATCCACCACTCAAGCCGCAGATCACCATCGATGATTTCATGAAGGTGGATTTGCGCACCGGTACCATTATCGAAGCCGAGAGCGTGCCGAAATCGAAGAAACTCATCAAGCTGCAGGTGGATATCGGTTCCGAAAAACGGCAGATCGTCGCCGGGATTGCCACACAGTACAATCCGGCCGATCTGGTCGGAAAGCACATTATCATGGTGGCCAATCTCAAACCCGCGAAGCTGTTCGGCATTGAGTCGCAGGGCATGCTCCTTGCCGGTTCTTCTGAGGAAGAGGGGCCCGTGCTGCTCACACCGATGACAGATCTATCCGACGGCGCTGTGGTGAAATAAGGACAGATGATGCGACGATACGCCACATATTACCTCTCCGTCGTGTTTCTGTTTGTCGCTGCTGCCTGCGATCACGGGCTCTCGCCCGACGACGCTGAAGTGGACCCCGGTTTCTCGGGAACCCTTCGCATCAGCGGTCCCTGGGCTCCCGTCGACAGTGTGAAAGATTTCCGTGTGGTCGCGTTCCGCAACTATCCGCCGAAAGACATCCTCTCTGAAGTCGTCCTGGGCAGCGCCGTGTTTTCGGATGAGCTGCCTTATGGCGATGCGGAGATTCAGTACGCCGTGCAGGATCCCGCACTCGACGGCGCCTTTGCGTATATCGTCGTCGCACAGAATTATGGAGACGATCCGTTCCAGGACTGGCGTGCCGTCGGTGTTTACACGCTGACAGGAGACGTCAGTAAACCATCTCCCGTAGACCTCGGCAGCGGCTCCTTTGTCGAGGGTATCGACATCACCGTTGATTTTTACAACCTCCCCCCGCAACCCTTCTAATAGAGATTTAACCTCTGTGTTTGTTGCAACCTGCATGCCATTTTCTTAGGTTGATGTCCTGAAACTTTTCCTCAATCAGCCTCCCACGACCCTATGAAAGCAGTCATTATGGCAGGCGGTTTCGGAACGCGTCTGCGTCCCCTGACCTGCAATATCCCCAAGCCCATGGTGCCGATGGTCAATCGTCCCATGATGCAGCATATCGTCGATCTGCTCAAGCAGCATGGTTTTCATGACATTATTTCGCTCCTCTACTATCATCCCGAAGCCATTCGGAATCACTTCGGCGATGGCAGTGAGTTCGGGATTTCCATGCAGTACATGCAGGCGGAAGCGGATTTCGGTACCGCCGGGAGCGTGCGCAACGCATACGAGAAGATCGGCGATGACCGCATCCTCATTATCAGTGGGGATGTACTCACGGATTTCGATCTGACCGATGCCATTCGCTTTCATGAGGAGAAGGGGGCGGACGCGACGCTGGTCCTGACCCGCGTTCCGAATCCCCTGCAGTTCGGCGTGGTGATCGTCGACGACGACGGCAACATCACGCGTTTTCTCGAAAAGCCGAGCTGGGGCGAGGTATTCAGCGATACCATCAACACCGGCATCTACATCATCGAAAACGAAATCCTCCAGATGATTCCGTACAAGGAGGATTTCGATTTCAGCAAGGATCTTTTCCCCATGATGATGCAGGAAGGAAAGAAGCTCTGCGGCTATATCGCGGAAGGGTACTGGCGTGATGTCGGGAATCTCGGTGAATACCACGAAGCAAGTATGGATTGCCTCGGCCGGCAGGTTCACGTCGTCTTCGATGGCACGGAAGATGGCAACCTCATACTCGGCGAGGAGAGCATCGTTCCTGCCCGACGTGAGGATTGGGGCGGGACGGTCGTTGTCGGGAAAAATTCACGTATTGCTGATTCGGCAAAAATCATCAATTCCGTCATCGGCGACAATGTGACCATCCACGATGGCGCACAGGTGCTGAATTCGGTGATCTGGGACGGCTGCACACTCGAAGAGCAGGTGCACATCTCGAATTCCGTGGTCGGTTTCGAGAGCATTCTCCATGCAGGTGCCACTGTTGCCGACAATGTGTTCATCAGTGACCGATGCAACATTGGGCAATCGGCCTCGCTGCTTTCCAATATCAAGCTCTGGCCGGAGAAGGTGGTGCAGGACGGTGCCGTCCTGTCGAAAAGCCTGGTCTGGGAGGATAAATGGCTGCGCGAGTTATTTGCGGATGCGCGTATCAGCGGAACGGCCAATATTGAGATCAACCCGGAGTTCGGTGCCAAGCTTGGTACCTCACTCGGCGCCATGCTCGGACAGGGAAGCCAGGTGCTTTCGAGCAGGGATCCGGACAACGCTTCCCGCATGATCAAACGCGCGATTGCAGCGGGACTCATGTCGGCGGGTGTCAATGTGCATGACATGCAGTCGACGTCCATTCCTCTCGTCCGTCAGATTCTGCGCAGCGGGAAATATGCCGCCGGTTTCCATGTCAGGAAATCGCCGCTTGACAAGAAGGCGATGGATATCATTTTCTTCGACGCCGACGGCCAGGATCTTCCCACGAAACGGACGAAATCCATCGAGCGGCAGTTCTTCTCCGAAGATTTCCGCCGCGCCAACTATGACAGCATCGGTTCGATGTATTTCCCGGAACGCACGACGGAAGCCTACCGCGAGCGTTTTCTTTCCACCGTCGATCATGAGCTGATTTCCACGAAAAGCTTCAACGTGGTGGTCGATTACAGCTACGGGATCGCATCCTCGATCTTTCCGAATATTCTCGGGAAAATGGGAGCGCAGGTTGTCTCGCTCAATGCGTATATCGATCGCACGAGGCTGACGAGGGACAAGGAGGAATTCCAGTTCGCCTGTCAGCATGTTTCGAGCATCGTACGCAGCCTTTCGTCCAACATAGGGATCCTGCTCGACGCCGGTGCGGAAAAAGTGTTCATCGCCGACGAACAGGGGAATTTCATCCCTGAGGAGCGTGTCCCCGCCGTCGTAAGCAAGATGTATCTCGAGGCCCGGAAGCGCATGGGTGAACCCATCAGCAAAATGGCCTGTCCCATTTCAGCCTCCTCTGAAATGGACCACGTTGCGCGCGAATACGGTGTGGAACTCCTGCGCACGCAGAATACGCATGGAGGAATGATGCAGGCCGTCCTTGCCGATGACAGCATTGAATACGTTGTAGGCACGCGCGGCGGATTTATTTTCCCCGCCTTCCTTTTTGCCACCGACGCAATGTACAGTGTCGCGAAAATCCTCGAAATGATGGCGGTGACGGGGTGGAAACTCGGTGAGGTCGACGCCCAGCTGCCACGCCTGCACCGTCTGCAGAAAGACATCCCCTGTCCCTGGCAGGCAAAAGGCCGCGTCATGCGCCTCGCCATGAACGAAAGCGAAGGGAAGCAGCGTCAGCTTGTCGACGGCATCAAGATCATTTTCAGCGAGAACAGCTGGGTACTGCTTCTGCCCAGCAAAGAACATGAATTGTTCACCGTAATGGTGGAAGCGGAGACCCCGGATGGCGCCATGCAGCTGCTTGCTGAATACGAGCAAAAAGTTGTTCAATGGCGTGACAATGCGTAACTTTAGCGGACGTATAACGAAGGCTGTCCATAGCAAACGCGATAATGAAAATTACAAGCATTCTTACAGAAGACCTGATCAAGGTCAATATTCCAGGCGGAACGAAAGACGATGTCATCAACGCCATCATTGATCTCGCTGCCAGCTCGCAGAAGATCAAGGATGTTGAGAAAGTTCGCCAGGCCATTTTTGAACGTGAAAAAATCATGTCCACCGGTGTCGGCAAAGGCTTTGCCATACCGCATGGAAAAACCGACGCCGTCACTGATATCGTGGCCGCGTTCGGCGTGACAGAACAACCCATCGACTACCAGTCTCTCGATCATGAGCCCGTGCGTCTGCTCTTTCTCCTCATCGGGAAAGACAGCCTCGTTGGAGCGCATATCAAGCTGCTCAGCCGAATCTCGCGACTGATGAACAAGGAAGACCTGCGCAGCAGGCTTCTGCAGGCGGGCAGCTCGGCCGAGATTCTTCAGATCCTCAAGGAAGAGGAGATGAATTATCTGGATGTCTGACAGGGACATTTCACGCATTGATCATTGTGGAAAAAGGCATGCCGCGGCGTGCCTTTTCCATGCATGCACCAGAATGACAGGGGAAAGCCATGGCATTTAAATCGGTCAAAGGCACGAAAGATCTGCTGCCCGGCGACACCGCCGCATGGCTGCATGTCGAAGCGGTCATCCGCGACGTCATGCAGCAGTACCGCTACGGAGAAATCCGCACGCCCATGTTCGAAGACACTTCCGTCTTTGCCCGCGGTATCGGTGAGGAAACCGACATCGTCGGCAAGGAGATGTATACCTTCGAGGACAAGGGAGGCAGCAGCCTCACACTGCGCCCGGAGATGACGGCGCCGGTGATCCGCGCATTCATTCAACACAGCATGGGCGAGCAGACATCGCTCAATAAGCTGTACTATATCGGACCGATGTTCCGGCAGGAACGTCCCCAGGCGGGAAGATTCCGTCAGTTTCATCAGTTCGGCTTTGAAAGCATCGGACAGCAGTCCCCGATCTGCGACGCTGAAATCATCATGATGGCGGCAGAGATTTATCGCCGCCTGGGCGTGCATTTCACTCTCAAAATCAACTCGGTCGGCGATCCGTCCTGCCGCCCGCAGTACCGGGAAGCGCTGCAGGCATTTCTTCACGGCGTGCACGACAAACTCTCTCCCGAGAGTCAGCGCCGCGCAGAAACAAATCCCATGCGCGTTCTCGATTCGAAAGACGAGCGTGACCGGGAGTTGACCGCGGATGCACCTGTCATTCTCGACTACCTGTCCGACAGCTGCCGCACGCATTTCGAGGAAACTCTTGCACTGCTCGATGGCATGGGCATCCCGTATGAGGTGGATCCGCGACTCGTGCGTGGACTCGACTATTACACCATGACCGCCTTTGAATTCGTCAGCACGGATCTCGGTTCGCAGGATGCGCTGGGAGGAGGCGGACGATACGACGGACTGGTCACGCAGCTCGGGGGCAAGGAGACACCTGCCGTCGGCTTCGCGGCCGGCATGGAGCGTCTGCTCATGGTGCTGGAGAAAAACGGCTACGACTTTCCCGAAAGCGTCCCTCTGGTGTATCTCGTCGGAATGGACGACAACAGTCGGGCCTGGGCCTTTCAGACCGCCGTGCAGCTGCGTGGCAAGGGCATTCCGGCAGAGCTCGATTACGCTGCACGCAGCGTGAAAGCGCAGATGCGTGAGGCCAATCGTCTCAACAGCCGTTACGTCGTGCTCGTTGGAGAAGAGGAAATGGCTGCTTCCACCGCACAGGTGAAAGACATGGCGGAGGGAACGCAGGAGGGCGTTGAGTTTGAAAAACTGACAGATTACTTTATGCAGATTCTGCATAATTCAGACAAGCAGGAGAACAGCTGATGTTTCCCAGAATCGATAAAGGCCCCATCGAGTATTCACTCGAAATCTACCGGGCCTATAACACGGAACAGCAGCGTGACTGTATTCGCTTCCACTTCCGCACCGCTGAAGAATTCAGCCACTTTCAGTACCATATCGCCATTGAAGAAACGGCGGGCGATGGGAAACTGGCTTTCGCACTGAAAGGACTCAAAGCAAAGGGACTCCTTCCCGGCGTCGGTGTCGCCGAAGGGATTGTCGATCTTTTCGACCTTGAAGGACGCTATGATGTCGAAATCGTCAAACCCGGTGAGATCGCGAACAGCTTTCAATTTTCCGCTGGCGAAGAGACGCTCGAGCTGCTCAGTGATATTGCAGACAAGGAACGTTTCCTCGAGCTGAGCGTAAGGGATGCACCCCTGGCAGCGGAATAATCTCCCAACCCTCACATTCGCAAGACACACGTGAAATTCATGCATACTCAAGCCGTACCGTATTCCTTCATTCTCTTCCTGACGCTCTCGCTCTTCCCACCATCGCAGCTACACGCGCAGGGAAGCGCGCAGGGGGAATGGTCACCGGATGTGATAACGGATACGCTGCGAAACGGACTGCGCATTTACTTTACGCACGTCAACGACATTCCGCTGGCGGAAGTCAGTATTCTTGTCGACGCAGGGACGTCGCGGGAAAAGGAACATGAACACGGACTCTCGCATCTCGTCGCCAACCAGCTCCTGAAAGGAAGCTCCGACAGGGATGCCGGGATGATTTCACGGCGGCTCGATGAACTCGGGAGCGTGATTCTCCCGTACGCACACTATGACTTCGCACAGCTCTACGGCAAAACGCTTGCCAGGAACTTCCGCAGTACGCTTGAAATTATGGCTGATGCTTTCGTGAGCCCGCGATTCCCTTCGATGGAGTTGAAGAAATACCAGGAGGCCGCTCCCACGGCAATCCCAAAGCTGCCGTCATCGACGGCGGAAAAAGCCTCGGTGCGGGAAGTACAGCTGCTGTGTGGCAGCATGCATCCTCTCACGCGTCCCCTGATGCCTGATCCAGCCGACCTCGAAAAGTTCGGACGCGACGACCTCGCCCGCTTTCATGACCTGTATTACACACCGGAACGCAGTGCCATCATCATCAGCGGGGATCTCGATTACCGGTTTGTCCGTACGTTGCTGCTGGAGGTCTTCGGACGTTGGCAGCGGGGAAACGCTCCGGCTCCGCTGGCACCCGAGTATCCCTCTATCGATGACAGGGTGGTCGTGCTGAACGATACCGCGGCGAAGAGCGGACTCGCATTTGTCCGCATGGGCGTGCGCACACCTCCGCGCGATGCTGTCGATCTGCCGGCGCTGCTGGTGCTGAACAGCATACTCGGTGACATGGATACCTCACGTATCGGGACCGCTCTCTGGGGACACCATGTCATTACACCGAATTTTACCACGGCACTCGGGTTTTCGCGCGACTGCGGATACCTGATGATGACCGCTTCTGTTTCGAACGGACTCGTGGACAGCGTGCTTGTCATTACACAGCAGGAGGTCGCGAAGCTCCTCGCAGACGGCGTTTCCGACGCAGAGCTGCGCAGAGCGAAATCCGCCCTGCTTCGTGATGCGGATCTGACATTCTCATCGAATCGGGCACTGCTGAAACTGCTGAAAGAAGCATTCGTTTACGCGCTTCCACTTGATGAAGCACTGTTTCTCCATACCCATATCGCGGCGGTGACACGTGCACAGGTCCAGCACACTGCAGAGGCGCTTTTCGATGATGGTCTGACAACTGTTGTCCTCGGTGACGGTCCGGTGCTGCAGCAGAAAATCCAGTCTGCCGGAAGGGAAGTACTGCTCGAAGACGTCAATCAGAATTAATTTCAGCCGCAGGACGGTTTTCGCGGCGGCAGTGTGTGATCGGGGGAAAAGTGAAGAATTGCGTTACAGGGGAATACCCCACTGGGGAATAGCCCAAATAGGATTACCCTGTTCTCAGAAGGGGTCTGTGTGATTGTCCTGTTTCAGACTGTCGATGGGGTTGAGGAGGACATGAACGGTGTCCCATGCATCACCGCGGGTACCGACCACCACGCGTGTTGCAATGACATGCCACCCGTGCATGTCGCGAATATCCAGGTCATACGAAAAGAACGGGAGATAATCGGAGTAGCGGTGGTTGCCGTCGACGTGAAATTCTACGTAGGCCTGGCAACCGCAACTTGAGCTGGTTTCCGTGAGGATACGAAGGACAGTGTCACGAATGACAGTGCTGTCCGTGGGCTGTGTGATGCGAACACTGATAACCGTATCAGGCGAACTTGGTTCTTCACATGCCGAAAGCGCACCGGCCAGAATGCTCAGGGAAAGAACGAAGGGAATGAATTGATGTATACTGCGGGGGGTGTGAGATCGTCTCATGCGCGTGGCCTTTTCTGTAATTCCGTAAAGGCATCATACACACGCTCGACGGGAAGGTTGCGCATGCAGATATTGTCAATATCGCAACTTGTCAGGTTGCAGCCAAGACAGTCGAGTTCTTCCAGGCGGACCCAGCTGCTGCCGGGATGCCACGGACCCTGTAATTCCGGGTTGGTCGGACCGAAAATCCCGAGTGTGGGAGTGCCGACAGCGGCCGAAATATGCATTGGGCCCGCGTCGTTACTGATGGTATAGTCACATACCGAGAGAAACGCCCCGAGTTCACGAATACTCGTGGGAGGAGCGAGCAAAGCTTCCTGTGACATTTCCCGTGCGATCTGTTCCGCGTCAGGCTGTTCACCGGGACCCCAGAGAATGACGATGTTGGCATTCTGCTCTGCGATTAACCTGTCTGCCAGCTGCGCAAACTGCGAAAGAGGCCAGCGTTTGGTTTCCCAGGTCCCGCTCGGATTGAGGGCGATCAGCGGTCCCGTGCGCTTTCGCAGTCCCCGTGCGGTTTCAGCCATCTGATCACGTACATCTTCCGGCAGGGGAAACACCACGGTTTCGCTGATGATGGGAATATCGAGCTGTCGCAGCGCATCGAGATTGAACTGCGTGTTGTGTACGCGGTCAGCGCGGGTCTCGAGGTGAAAATTGTAGGCCCACGCTCTGCCTCGAAACGGGTATCCCACGCGCAGCGGAGCGCGTGTTGCCGCTGTCATCTGCGCGCTGCGGGGATTGCAGAACAGATCAAAGACCAGGTCATACCCGGTGCTGTAAAGGTCGTACAGCAGGCGTGTAAATGCATCGCGCTTGCTGTCGAAGATAATGGCGTTGTCAATGTAGGGGTTGTCGCGAATGACGTCGGCGGAAGCTTTTTCCGTGAGGAAATCGATGCGGGCGTCCGGGAAGGCGCTGCGGAGATTCGGCGTGACAATGGTGCTGAGCAGCACATCGCCGATAGCGCGGGGCTTGATGACGAGGAGGGACTGTATGGGACGCTCAAGCAGTGCCGGGTAGCGCTGCGAAATCTCTGCAGTTCTTGAGCGTCCCATAAATGTCCTTTCTCAGTCTACCGGATCGAGCGTCCGGTTCCTGATCATGTTGCGCATCGAGGGCGGTACTTCGCCGTTGACGATCGCCATGGTATCGAGTGCGATAACAAGTTCTTCGTTGGTGGGTATCACGCCCACGGCAACGGAAGAGTTGTCGGTGGTCACGAAACGTTCTTTCGGACCGGATTCATTTTTCTTTTCGTCAAAATCCACACCGAGATACGTGAGGTTGCGGCAGACGCGTTCACGGACCAGGGTACTGTTTTCACCGATACCTCCGGTGAAGACGATTGCGTCGACACCGTTCATCGCCGCGGCATAGGCGCCGATGTACTTGGTCACGCGATAGCAGAACATTTCAAATGCGATCTTCGCGCGATCATGATCCTTCTCGGTTTCCTGCTCGATTTCACGCATGTCGCTGCTGACACCGGATACGCCCATCAGTCCGCTGTGCTTGTTGAGCAGGGTCGTCGCTTCGGCAAGAGAGAGGCCTTCCTTGCCCATGATGTAGAGAATGAGCTGCGGATCGAGATCACCCGAGCGTGTCCCCATCAGGAGTCCCTCAAGCGGTGTGAATCCCATGGTGGTGTCGACCGACTGTCCATCCTTCACTGCTGCCATACTGCAGCCGTTCCCGAGGTGACAGGTGATGATCTTCAGATCGGTGATCGGCTTCTCCAGTTTATCCGCCACGCGGTTGGAGACATAGAAATGCGATGTGCCATGGAAGCCGTAGCGGCGGATTTTGTACTTTTTGTAAAAGACGTACGGAATGCCGTAGAGGAAAGAGTGGGGATCCATGGACTGGTGGAACGCGGTATCGAAGACGCCAACCTGCGGGATCTCGGGCAGATGCTGCCGGCACGCCATGATACCACGGATGTTGTGCGGATTGTGCAGCGGCGCGAGCTCGATATTGTCACGCAGAGACTGCAGCACTTCCTCGGTAATGAGCACGGAACCAGCGAAATCTTCAGCGCCATGCACGACACGATGTCCAACGGCGTGAATTTCGGATTTGTCCTTGATAACGCCGTGGTTTTTGCTGAGCAGCACGGCGAGCACGTATTCGATCGCCATGCCGTGGTCCAGGATTTCCCCGGTCAGCTTGATGGTATCATCGTCATGACGGGTGTTGGTAAGAACTGCGCCGCTCATACCGATGCGTTCGACGAGTCCCTTTGCGAGGCGCGTATTGCTCTCCGCCTCGATAAACTGGTACTTGATGGATGAGCTGCCGCAATTGACAACGAGAATGTTCATCATGATGTCTTATCCTTCCGCTTGATTCACTGTGATGCGCTTTCCGGATTCGTCGTAGCGGAAGAAGCCTTCTCCGACCTTCTTGCCGTACTTCTGCTCGCGAACCTTGCGGCGGAGCAGGGGACAGGGACGATATTTGGAGTCACCGAGTTCCTGGAACATGGACTCCATCCATGCCAGTAATTCCTCGAGGCCCATGCTGTCAGCGAGCTCGAGCGGCCCCATCGGCATGTTATAGGCCAGGCGCATCGCAGTGTCGATATCCTCTGCGGATGCTACCCCTTCCATGAGGATGTACATGGCTTCGTTGACCATCGGGATGATGACGCGCGTGGTGATGAAGCCCGGGTATTCATAGACTTCCACCGTCGTCTTTCCGATGCTCTGGATGAACTCGCGTGTGGCCTGGAAGGTCTCGTCACTCGTGTGGAAGGCACGCACGATTTCACAAAGCGGTGTTTTCGGAACGGGATTGGCGAAATGCAGCCCGATGATGCGTCCGGGAGACATCACGGGACGCGCAATCTTGGTCAGGCTGAGTGTGGATGTGTTGGAAGCGATGATCGTCTCTTTCGCGCAGAGTTTGTCGAGACGAATCAGTAGATCCTGCTTGAGCTCGAACTGTTCGTCAACGACTTCCATGACAAAGTCGGTACCGGCGATTTCATTGATGTCGGTGGAGACCTTGATGCGGCTGAGCAGTGCGCGCTTTTCCCCTTCGGTCATGGCCCAGCGCTGGATCTCACGATCCATGTTTTCACTGAGTCCATCGAGGCACATGGTTGCACGATTCTGGTCTTTTTCAACGATAAGCACGTTGATGCCATTTGATGATAATGTCTGGGCGAGTCCGCGCCCCATGACACCGCCACCGACGAGTCCCACATATTCAATGCGGGTCGTCGAATTCTGCGGCATCATCGTCATTTCCTGTTCGAGATCTTTCAGTGAGATCGGTTGGTCAGGCATTGTTCACTCCGTTTCATACCGGGCTGATCGGTTGACAGCGTGGAATGGTGATTCGTAGTATGGGATTATTGGAAGAAAGATATGTGCGTTCAAAGGCGGGCAGCCTCTGCGGGCCTTTCTTTCGTTGGTAATGATCGGTGATTCCCCGATTTCCATATCGTAGTAAAATTAGCGAAGGGACAGAGGATAAACAACCCTTTAATCTCCCTCCGGCATGTGTTTTTCGTTTTATCTCAGGTGTATTCGCCGCGTGTCATACTGGCATGAAGCAGCACGCCGACCGCGAACATGCTCGTCAGGAAGAAAGAGCCCCCGTAGCTCATGAAGGGGAGGGGAATACCGATGACGGGGATCAGACCCAGCGTCATGCCGATATTGATGAAGACGTGGAAGAGGAACATCGCATTAATGCCGATGACAAGCAGGCTGGAGAAACGGAATTCGATAGCGCGCGCAAGAAAAATACCGCGCAGGAATAGTAGTGCGAAGAGCAGGAGGATGAGTCCGCCCCCGAGAAATCCGAATTCCTCGGCGGGAACGCAGAAGATGAAATCTGTCCACTGTTCCGGCACAAAACGCAGCTGTGTCTGAGATCCCTGCAGATACCCACGGCCCGTCAGTCCCCCGGATCCGATGGCGACTTTCGACTGGATGACGTTGTACCCCGCGCTCAGCGGGGCTTCGGTCGGATCAAAATACACGGCGATTCGCGCCTTCTGATAGGCGGGCAGGTGATCGTAGAAATACTGCACGCCGAAGCCGATACTCAAATTGATGGCGAGGAACATCAACGCGATACCGAGGTTGCGCTTGAAAATATAAAACAGCGCGCTGACCAGTACTGCTGCCCCGAGGAAATACCAGATGTTGATGATGGAAAGCACCACGACAAGGACGGGCGAGAGCAGCGTGAGGAGAAGTACCATTTCCGCCCCGGCCCAGAATATCATGGCGAGAAATACGGCCCAGTACACGAGTCCCGTTCCGAAATCCGGCTGCAGAAGGATGAGCAGCCAGGGGAGGGCAACGATACCGATCGCCTTGATCAGATCCGCGAACGAACTCATGCTGGTGGTACTGTCGCTCAGGAAACGTGCCAGCGCGAGGATGGCGGCCAGTTTCGCGAATTCAGAAGGTTGAATCCCATAGCTGCCTATGCCGAACCATCCGGCGTTTCCGGCGATGGTCTTGCCGAAGATGAGGACAAGAACAAGAAAGATGATGGAGACGCCGTACACCAGATACGCGCTGTAGTGGAAGAAGCGCGGAGGTGCAAAGAGGATGAGAATGATCGATAGAAATCCGAGGATCGACCAGAATACCTGTTTCTGAAACTTGATGAAAATCGCAGCATCATGTGTCGCGCTGTAAAGCGAAAGCAGTCCAGCACCAACGAGCAACAGGACGGGAAGCAGAATCCCGAGATCGATGCGTTTGATGATCCCAGTCAGAAAACGGGTTGGCATCAGTCCTCCGGCCCCGCCGCGGCAGACGGGTTGGTGGCAGGAGACGGATTCGCGGCAGCATGGGATGCTGATACGCGGATTGAATCGGATGCGGGAGCGTTGTACACCGGTGCACCAAAGAGAAAGCGCCGAATCATTGCACCAGCAAGTGGGGCAGCTGCCGTACCTCCGAACCCTCCATTTTCCACGATTACGGCGACCGCGATGCGCGGATCGTCAAACGGGGCGTAGCCGACGAACCAGGCATGGTCCGGATTGGGGGGATTCTCGGCGGTGCCGGTTTTGCCCGCAACACGCGTACCACCAACCTGTGCGGCGTATCCCGTACCGGACCCATTGACGGCGCGATACATGCCTCGGTGAATGATGTCGAGCACGTCCTTGCGAATGGGCAGCTTCTCTCCGTGTATAGGAAGCTCTACCGGTTCATCGTCCATGCGGGCGCGGGTAGCGCGCACGGCATGCGGCGTGTAATAGGTGCCGCCATTGGCAATCGTCGCGGTATACGCGGCCATCTGCAGGGGGGTCGTATTGATTTCACCCTGTCCGATACCGAGGTTGACGAGATAGCCAATGTTCCATTTCGTGCCGTATCTCTTGTTGTAATATTCCTCGGATGGGAGAATCCCGCTGTTCTCATTGCTGATGTCCATTCCCGTCGTCCTGCCGAAATGGAACATCGCACCGTATTTCTTGAGATTGTCGAACCCGAGTTTGAAGATCAGTTTGTAGAAGAAGACGTTGCACGAATGTTCGATGGCGGAAACGACGTTGATATCGCCGTGCGCTCCGTGGCAGCCGAATTCCTGTCCCGCGAGCATATACGAGCCGGGACAGCTGATACGCGTATCGAGATCAATGATATGCTCCTGCAGGGCAGCGGCGGCGACGAGCATTTTGAAGGTGGATCCCGGGGGATACGCCGCCATCGAACAGCGGTTGTACAGTGGTGATGCAGGGTCGTCACGCAGCTGATTCCAGACATCGACGGGAATGCGGCCAGAAAAATCCTGGAGATCATAATCCGGCGCGCTGACGAAGGCCAGAACTTCGCCGTTGCGCGGATCGAGCGCGACGATGGCGCCGCGTTTGCCGCGCATGAGCTGCTCCCCGTAGGCCTGGAGATCCATGTCGACGGTGAGGTAGAGGTCGCTTCCTTCCTCAGCCGGAATGTCCGATCTGCCATGATCGAAACTCTCGACCACCTTGCCGAGCGCATTGACTGTGTGATAGCCGTAGCCCTTGTGTCCCCGGAGTTCATCTTCGTACGCCGCTTCGATGCCGTTGAAACCGACGATATCGCCGGGTTGATAATAGTCGCCGAGGTTCTTCAGCAGCCGGGGTGAAATCTCCTTGGTGTAGCCCAACAGATGGGCCAAGTGCGGCTTCATTTTGTACACGCGTCGGCTTTCGACCACGTAATTGACGCCGGGAAGGAGTGTGCGGTATTCCTCGAGAAGGGAGAGCTGCTGGAAGGACAGGTCGCGCGCGATCTTCACCGGTTCGAAGGAATGGAGTCCCGCACGACTGACGCGGTAGCGTACGACATTCGAATCCACCCGGAACAGGCGCACGAGGAGAGGAAGGCTGTTCCACTCGAACTTGAACGGTGTGACCGTCAGCGTGTAGCTGGGATTGTTGCCGACGATGAGATCACCGTCGCGATCGTAGACGAGTCCCCGCAGGGGATCCTTGCTGATCTGGTGAATGGACTGCTTCTCTGCCTGGCTTCGGAAGCTGTCGAACTGCATGAACTGCAGTTCGTACATGCGTCCAAGCAGCACGGCGATCAGGATGAGGAAGATCGCCCCGATCGTGTAAGCCCGTTTTCTGCTGGCAAAAGTACTGCGTTCCATGCTTCTCCTTGACGTCTCGTTTTCAGACCTTCAATCTCGAACCTGTGCGGGCAAGAATCAAGACAGGAATTATGCTCAGCACGGTGGTGTACAATGCGGCGCCGAACACGTGAAGGAGGAGGATATTGACAATGTTGAAATCCAGGCTCTGAAAATATGCGAATACGTAAAGCAATCCGTGGAGGAGGGAAGCGAAAAGAATCAGAACGACGGTTTTGCTGCTGCGGATGAGCAGGGACCGTTTTTCCTCATCGTGGAAAAAGCCGAGTGCGAACGCCGCAGCCACGAGCGCAAGTGCCGAGACGCCCACGACTTCGCCCATATAAAGATCAATCATCACTCCCGATGGAAACGCGTACAGCATCCCTGGCGTGGCGCCTTCCTGCAGGGCGATGAATGCGAGTCCGATCAGGGGCAGCGACGGTTGCACGCTGCCGATGCCGATCAGAGGGACAAAGGTCACCTGCAGCACGACGAGAACAATCATCATGCCTGCATACCAGAAATATGTTTTGAACTCCGGTCGCATGCCTACTCGTTCTCCTCCGGATACATTGCCTGTTCCAGCCGCTGCCGTTCGGGGTCGCTGCGATAACGCACGATGAACACGCGTTCAAGCGCCGCGTAATGCACGCGCGGTTCAACGACGATATGCATCTGGTCACCGTCGCCCGGCTCAATCACGCGAACGATGCCTATCATAATTTCCCGTGGAAAAATGTTGCTGTATTCGGATGTGACAACGGTGTCGCCGGGCAGGACGTCCGCTGTTTTCTGTACATGCTGCAGTACCAGGTCTTCACCCTGTTCCCATGCGATGATTCCGTCGATACGTGAACGCTTGATCTTGGCCGTCGCACGGAAGTCGCGATGCAGCGCGAGCTGCGCGATGGAATAGTTGGGAGAGGTGGCGATGATTTTTCCAACCAGACCGTTTTCATTGATCACGGGCATGTTTACCCGCACGCTGTCGTCGCTTCCGGCATCCAGGGTGAGCATATGCTGCCCGAGCGAAAGCGATTTCCCTACGATTTCAGATGGGATCAGGGCGTAGGAACTGCGTTCACGGAAGCCGATTTTTCTGCGCAGCTCAAGGTTTTCCTGACTGAGCTGACGCAACTGCATGACCTCTTCCATGAGCGAGACATTGACATCACGAAGTTTCTCGGCATCCTGAACGGAGGAGAAAAAACCTGCGGCCCAGTTCGTGGATTCCTGCAGGGAAGCGAAGGTAATAATGGACAGCGAGCGCAGCACCTGTACGGGAGCGCTCTCGCTATGGGCGATGAGGAAGAGCGACAGTCCTGCCAGTACGGTCAGGACGATATAGTCGCGAAAGACCCGGAATACGCCGAACAGAGTTTGCAATGGACATCACTCTCAGATTCCTGGATCAGTACTTTTTGCCCTTCATGATGACATTGCCGAAGTGGTGGAGGTTTTCCATGATGGCACCCGTGCCGCGGGCGACGGCAGTGAGCGGGTCTTCGGCAACGTGGACGGGGAGATTGGTTTCTTTGCGGATCCGGGCGTCGAGGCCCTTGAGCAGCGCACCTCCGCCGGTCAGCATGATGCCGCGATCGAGAATATCGGCGGCCAGTTCAGGCGGTGTGTGCTCGAGCGTGGTTTTGACGGCTTCGACAATGGCGGCAATCGGTTCCTGCAGCGCTTCGCGGATCTCCACGCTCGACGCCTCCACGGTAGTGGGGAGTCCGCCGACCAGGTCGCGTCCCTTGACACGCACCACGAGTTCCTGCTTCAGCGGCACGGCACTGCCCACCTCGCACTTGATGATTTCCGCGGTACGTTCACCGATCAGCAGATTGTGATTTTTCTTGAAATGCTGCATGATGGCGTTGTTCAGCTCATCACCGGCGATACGGATGGATTCTTCCTGCACGATACCCGAGAGCGCGATGACGGCGATTTCCGTAGTACCACCGCCGATATCGATAATCATGTCACCCACGGGAGCGTCGACCGAGAGTCCGATACCGATCGCGGCGGCCATGGGCTCGGCAACGAGATACACTTCCTTCGCGCCAGCGTGTTCGGAAGCGTCACGCACAGCGCGTTTTTCGACTTCCGTGATGCCGCTGGGGACGGAAATGACAATACGGCGGCTGGGAATCCAGCTGTTCATGATTTTTTTAATGAACGCCCTGAGCATTCCTTCCGCGATTTCGAAATCGGCGATGACGCCGTCACGCATGGGACGCACCACCTGGAGTTCGCGATGGGTTTTGCCCTGCATTTCGCGGGCATCGTTACCGATCGCGATGATTTTCTTCGTGTTCTTGTCGAAGGCGACGATCGACGGTTCACTCAGAACCACGCCCTTGCCCTTGACCCAGATCAGGGTGTTTGCCGTACCGAGATCAATTGCGATGTCGTTTGCAAAGAGACTGAACAGACCCATAAATGCTCGATTTCCATCAGTGCTTGAAATCAGTGCTTGAAATGTCGGGTGCCGGTAAAGATCATGGCGATATTGTGCTCGTCGGCCGCGGCGATAACTTCCTCATCGCGTACGGAACCGCCGGGTTGAATCACGGCGGTAATCCCGGCTTTCGCCGCCTCGAGAAGACCGTCCGCAAACGGGAAAAAGGCGTCGGAGGCCATAACGGAGCCCTTGAGGGACAATCCGGCGTTTGCCGCTTTCATTGACGCTATTGCCGCAGAATCCACACGCGACATCTGTCCCGCGCCGATCCCGAGCGTTTTCTCGGCGTTCGTGTAAACGATGGCGTTGGATTTTACATGCTTGCAGACAAGCCAGGAAAACTCCAGTGCCGCGCGCTCCTGCGCGTCCGGCTGACGCCTGGTGACGACTTTCCATTCCTCCCGGACTTCCGGGCCGGAATCGGCCATCTGGCAAAGATAACCATTTTTCACGGATTTCATCTGCACGTGCCGGGTCGCATCCTGCGTCTTTCTGTGACGGATAAGCCGCCGGTTTTTCTTCTGGCGCAGCACGTCCAACGCATCCTCCGCGAATGAAGGAGCGATAATCACTTCCGAAAACATCTCGTTGAGGGTTTTCGCGAGACGGATGTCCACTTCGCGGTTGAGCGCGATGATACCACCGTACGCGGAAGAGGGATCCGTGGTCAACGCCGCTGTATATGCATCCTGAATGTCCTCCGCCACCGCACAGCCGCAGGGATTGGTGTGCTTGATAATGGCTGCGGCCGGCTGCTGGAATTCGTCGATCAGGGCAACGGCGGCGTCGATGTCGACGATGTTGTTGTACGACAGTTCTTTTCCGTGCAGCTTCTCGAAGGAGGAGAGGAAATCACCGTACAGCGCTGCCTGCTGATGCGGGTTTTCACCGTAACGGAGCACCTGCTCCCGCGGGGCTGAGACAAGAAGCTGCTCTGAAAGGGGATCGAAGCTTCCTTCCTGCTTGCTGAAATACGTTGCGATGGCGTGATCGTAGCGCGCGGTGAGTGCAAATACTTTGCGTGCAAGCGCCCTGCGCGTCTCGAGTGTCGTAGCACCCTCGGAGTCGATTTCCTGACGGACCCTGTCATAGTCGGACGGATCGCTGATGACGGTCACTGCATCATGGTTTTTCGCAGCGGACCGCAGCATGGCGGGCCCGCCGATATCAATCTGTTCGATACAGTCCGCGAAGGCGGCGCCGGCCGCGACGGTCTCTTCAAAGGGATAGAGATTGATCACGACGAGATCGATCAGTGCGATATTCTGCCCCGCGATCTGATCGAGATGCTTCTGCTGATCCCTGCGCGCGAGGATGCCGCCGTGAATCGCGGGATGCAGCGTTTTGACGCGTCCATCGAGCATTTCAGGGAAGCCCGTCACATCCTGCACCTGTTCGACCGAGAGTCCCGCCTTTTGCAGCACGGACCAGGTGCCTCCGGTGGAAAGCAGTGTGACGCCGTGATCGACGAGAAAGCGCGCGAATTCCAGAATTCCTGTCTTGTCATACACGCTGATCAGCGCGCGTTGAATTTTCTGCATGAGTCCTCTACTTCTTGATGTACACTCGTCCCCCGCGCAGCTCCAGGCGGCCTTCCGCCAGAAGCGACAGCGCTTCAGGGAGCAGTGCATGTTCCACTTCGAGTACGCGGGCAGCCAGCGTCTCGCTGCTGTCGTCGTCCATCACGGGTACGCAGCGCTGAAGGACGATGGGACCGCGATCATACTCTTCGTCCACCATATGTACGGTGGCTCCCGACACCCGCACTCCAGCGGCAAGCACCGCTTCGTGTACGTGGTGTCCATACATACCTTTCCCGCCGAATGAGGGCAGCAGGGCGGGGTGGATGTTCAGAATCCTGCCGGTAAAACGCTGCACTACAGCGGAAGGAATGCGCTTCATGAATCCCGCCAGGACGATACATCCGGCCCCGGCGCTCTCGAGATGACTGAGCATCGTGCGTTCGAGATCCTGTCCCGAAACACCCTGCAGGGAAGCGGTCGGAATGTTCTGCGCCGCACACCAGGTGAGCGCCGCAGCGTCATCCCGGCTGCTGAGCACGAGCACGATACGGGCATCCAGCCTTCCGTCCTCGATGGCGGCGTGCACAGCGCGGAGATTCGACCCTCTCCCGGAGACAAATACAGCGAGTTTCAGCATTGTATCTCAATCATTTCAAGACTTTCAAATTACGGAAATTGGCCTTCGCAGTCAATCCGATCAGGGAACCCTCGGAATGCAAAAAACTGTTATTTTAGTCGAAATATATCCCCTCATCCACCGTCACCGGAGTGATACATGCAGACGTTTGTCGGCAAGAAAAAAGAACTATTCGATTTCATGCGGGAAAATGATTTCCCCGTCTATCACGCCAGCAACATTTTCTATCGTGACCTGCAATACGCCATCCGGGATTATATCCGGGTGCACGAGGGGAAGGATATTGGTACGCGGAAGATGGAAGAACTCGCCCGTGAGTTCGTCGCCGATCTCGAGCGCGAAGGTATCCTCAAACCGTTTGCACGCAATACCTGGCTGCTCAACGACGTCGAATATCTTCTGCCCTCGCAGGTGGAGGAGGAGACTCCGGCAGCCGAAGCAGAGACGGCCTGAGATACCCTGAGTTACCCGAGATACCCTGAGTCAGCCTGAGACATCCGGTGAGGATGGAAAAATTTCACTTGTGCAGGCATGAATATTTTTATTAAGTTTAAATTAAGTACACACGCAACCAAGAATCAGGAGCGATAACATGACTGAGCAGACTGCGGATGCCATCGGCGCCATCACGGTTACGGAAAAGGCCGCCACGGAAATCGCATCGATCAGGAATGAAAACAGCATTCCGGAAAACTATTATCTCCGTATCGGCGTGAAGGGTGGAGGCTGCTCCGGCCTTTCCTACTCCCTCGGTTTCGACGGTGACCGCCGTGACAACGACGAGGTGCTCGACATCAATGGCGTGCAGATCCTCGTCGACGCCAAGAGCCTTTTCTATCTCGACGGTACGGAACTCGACTATACTGATGGACTCAACGGACGCGGCTTCGTGTTCAATAATCCGAATGCCGTCCGCACCTGCGGATGCGGCTCGAGCTTCGGTGTGTGACAGCACATCGCATCGCATGATCATGCAGGCGCCACGTTTTCAGAACGTGGCGCTTTTTTTGTACGGGAATAAAACTTCTTTGCCGTTCCCTGTGTTGTACTGGCATGCGGCAAGCAATACCGCACTGCACAATACCAATGATATCACGTTTGAAGGAGAATAGCATGGCATACGAATGGAAGTTCAATCCCCGTCCCTACAGCGACAATGAAGCGAAGGATCTGCTGAAGGATGTGGTGTCGCCGGAAACGTCTGACTGGCACTACAACAAGCACCACAAGGGATACGTTGCCGCGTTGAACACCATTGAGAACGGTCTCGAAAATGCGGACCGCGCCGCTGCGAACGGAAATTACAGCGAGATCGGCGAACTGAAGCGCCGCATGACCTGGAATCACTCGGGCGCACTGCTGCACGATGTGTACTGGGACAACATGGGTGGTGACGGCGATACGTCGAAGGGACCCGAGGTGGTCGCAGCGATTGAAAAGGAATTCGGTTCCATTGATGCGTGGAAGGCGGACTTCAAAGCTGCTGCGTTCGCGGCGAAACTGAGTGGGTGGGGACTGCTGGTGTTCGATCAGCTCTACTCGGGTCGTCTGCTGAACGTGCTCGTCGATGAGCATCAGTACGGCGCCATCTGGGGAGGCGTTCCCCTCATCGCCTGCGATGTGTTCGAACATGCATATTATCACAAGGATGGTCCTGGTCGCGCAGCATATATTGACAATTTCCTCAATACGCTGCACTGGGGACGCATCAACGAACGCTACAAACGCTTCGCATCGAAGTAAGCACGGGAAATATGCAGAAACTGCATATTTCGCTGGTGAAAATGCCCGAAATCATGCTGAATGTTCATGTTTCGAGGCCCAAACGGTCAAAATTTTATGCAGAAACTGCATAATCCACGGTTGCAGAATGGAAAATTATGCAGAACGTGCATATTTCTGAGGGAATCTGAAAAGGCAACCCGGTCGAAAAGGACCGGGTTGCTGTTTTTCAGGGAGAAGGGATGGCGATAGCCGCTCAATGATCGCCGGCATGGAGAAGGGCGGCCTCGAACGCTTCGGGATCCGCGAGCAGACGCCTTGCCGTACGCACTGCGTCATCATCGTCAAGTTCACGACGTATGCGCGCGCTTTCACCGCCGAGCTGCTCTGTGAACTCCAGTTCCAGCTCCTTGCGCACGGCAGGCCAGTTTTCAAGAAGACGGGTCGCTTCCATATTCAACACATGTTCGCGAAAGGCGCTGAGGTGCTCCATGGCGGCATCTTCGACGCCGTAGCGGCGCGCTTCCTCCGCGAGACTGCGTTCGGCGCTGATCAGTGGATCTTCCCCCAGCAGTGCCAGGGAATCCGCGAAAGCACGGAAGGCTTCACGCATCTCATCCGATATTTCAGGTGGCGTTGTCGGGGAGAATATGTTGTTGTAGCGTGCAACGAAATGGAACACCGCGTATTCCCTCTGCAGCGAACGAAGTACGGGTGGCAGGCTGTCGGCAGGAAGCGTGACGTCAGGTACAATGCCCAGTGATTCAGGCATGGGACGGGAAAGGCGCAGGGTTCGAAAATGCTTTTCCACGGTATCGGGGACGACAGCGACGCCCTTTCCATTTTCGTACGCGAGACGTTGAATGCAACGGCCTGAAGGAATGTAATACCGCGATGTCGTGAGCTTCAGCGTCGCACCGTGCGAGAGAGGAACCAGGGTCTGCACGAGTCCTTTCCCGAACGTACGCTGCCCGATAATTACGGCGCGATCCAGATCCTGTAAGGCGCCTGCGACGATTTCCGAAGCGCTGGCACTGCGTCCGTTTACGAGCACCGCGAGCGGGACGTCCGCGTCCACCGCCTCTTCCCGCGAAGGATAATTCCGTGCATACCCGGCCTGACGACCGCGCATCGAAACCACGAGGTTGCCTGGATGTACGAACTGATCGACGAGTGCAACCGCAGCTTCGAGCAGTCCTCCGGGATTATTGCGCACATCGATGATGACGCCCTTGATGTCATGCGCGGCAAAGCTGCGGCGCAGCACATTGCGCACACTGTCGGCGCTGCTGCGAGTGAAACGGTTGATTTTCAAATACAGAATGTCGTCCTCAAACCGCGCTGTGCAGGGCAGGGGATCGAGTGTGACTGAACGACGCCGCACGACGAGGTCGAGGCTGTCGCTGATTCCGGGGCGACGTACGACAAGTGCGACAGTACTCCCCGGGGTTCCACGAAGCAGGGGACGCAGATCGGTGATACCTTCCTCGGCAAGCGAGACGCCGTCAATGCGAAGGATTTCGTCCCCGACACGCATGTTGGTAAGTTCTCGCACCTGGTCATAGATGTAGCTGATATACTGGTGGCCGTCCTGGTTGCGAACTTTGATGCCGAGTCCGCCATAACTGCCGCGCGAGAGCGCATCCACCTCACTGTTCTCACGCTTTTCTATGAACTCGGCGTACGGATCCAGTGATTTGAGCATGCCGTTCACGCCGGCTGTTAGCAGATCGTCGGGGGATACCTGATCGACATATTCCGACAGCACCTGCCGGTATACGCTGCCGATAAGATCGAAGCCACGCACGAGACGCTGTGTTGTGTCATCCACCGCGGCTGTGATGAGCAATGCGGCGAGGGGGAGAAAAATCAACAGGCGGCGGGGCATCGGTTTCCGCCAGATGCTGCCTCGTGATGAGCGCGGTTTCCGTGAGCTATTCATGCGCTGTGTCCTTCCGTACTGTCGGACGAGAGATGGTGCTGGAGGATGGACCAGATGTCGTTGGCAATGATTTCGGCGGGACGCTCACCATCGATACGCTTGATGCGTCCGGGATGCTGCTCGCAGAGCGCAAGATATCCTTCACGTACACGCGTATGGAAATCACGACTCGCGGATTCCATCCTGTCAATCTCACCTGACCGATGCTGCCTGCGGGAGAAACTTTCTTCTATTCCGATATCCAGGAAAAATGTCAGATCAGGTGTCAGTCCATGCGTGGCAAGATGGTGCACACGCACGATGTCATCCAAGGGCAATCCGCGTCCATAACCCTGATAGGCGGTAGAGGAGTCGTAGAATCTGTCTGCGATGACATGTGTTCCCGCTTCGAGAGCCGGAAGAATGACCTCCCGTACGAGCTGTGACCGTGATGAAGAGAAGAGCAGGAATTCCGTGACTTCGTCCATTTCCCCGTGCGTTCTGTCCAGCAGCATGTCGCGTATGCGCTCTGACAACCGGGTGCCACCCGGTTCCCTTACGAGGAGGCTGGGCATGTCCGCCGCATCGAGCCGCTGGCGCAGTAAAACGATCTGAGTGGATTTCCCTGAGAAATCCATGCCTTCAAAACTGAGGAACATGGTCATTCCTGAACTGTCATGAACGGGGATGGAAGGTTTTGTGCACTTCCTTGAGGTATTCGCGATCGACATGCGTGTAGATCTGCGTGGTGCTGATATCCGCATGCCCGAGCATTTCCTGCACCGAGCGCAGATCCGCACCGCCTTCGAGCAGATGCGTGGCGAATGAGTGCCGGAATGTATGGGGATGCACATCGCGTGTTATCTGTGCGCGTGCCGCGTACTTTTTCGTAATCGTCAGCACACTCATGCGAGAAAGCGCCGTGCCACGGTTATTGAGAAATACCGCTGCGGTCGGCTTCCCGCTGCGCAGCAGTCGGGTACGCGACATACGAAGATAGGTATCCAGCCACAACTGCGCTTCCGACCCGATGGGGACGATGCGTTCTTTCCGGCCTTTCCCGAAAACACGGATGTACCCTTCGTTCAGGAACAGCTGATCGGTGGTGAGCGATGTGAGTTCACTTACGCGCATCCCCGTCGCATACAACGTCTCAAGGATGGCGCGATCGCGGAGGCCACGTATCGTCTGCGTATCCGGCTGCTCCAGTATCGCGGCAACCTCATCGGCCGTCAGCACATGAGGCAGATGTCGTGTCAACGTCGGTGTGTCGAGATGTTCCGAAGGATTGTGATCGGCGATGCCTTCCATGAGAAGGAAGCGGTGAAAGTGCCGGATCGATGAAATTGCGCGGGCCATCGACGTTGCTGCGAGTCCTGCGGCACGGAGCTCCGAAAGAAAATCCGTGATGTCCTGAAGACTGACGTCTGCCGGATCAGCACACGATCGTTCATCGACCAGCCACGCGCAGTAACGGTGGACGTCCTTCGTATACGCCGCGATGGAATGATCGGAAAAGCCCCGTTCGATGGTCAGGTACGTCTTGAAACCCTGCAGGGCATTTTTGATCGCGGGCTGCATATCAGAACGAGTCGAGCTTCTTTATGCGCTGCAGCAGGGCGTCAGTGGCTGAAGGCAGGTTCAGGAGTTTTGCGGTTCTGTCCGCCATTTTCTTCGCTGCGGCGGCATCCTCCTCGCTCGGATATTTGATACGGCTGTGGTGAATGCCCGTAAGGATATTGAGGAAGCTCTGCTTGACCGTGGTGATTTCACGGAAGGTCAAATCGCAGTTCTCAAGCTCCCCGTCCGCCAACCGCTTCGACACGATACGATCAATCAGCTCGCGAATCTTTTCAATGGTGGGTTCTTCAATTGCACGCGTCGCTGCTTCAATCGTATCGGCGAGCATGACGATGCCAGTTTCCTTCGAGTATGGTTTGGGTCCGCCGTACTGGAAATCGGAACGGTTGACATCGCCATCGGTCAGATTCTTCTCTTTTTCGTAGAAATAGCTGACCAGCGTGGTGCCGTGGTGTGCGGGAATGAAATCAATCACCCTGTCAGGGAGATTGTGTTCACGCGCGAGCTCGATGCCCTTGATCACATGGTTGATGATATGCCGGGCACTATCCTTCGGCTCGAGCTTGTCGTGCAGATTCTGATTGCCGATCTGGTTTTCGACGAAATATTCCGGCTCCAGCATTTTCCCGATGTCATGGTAGTACGCACCGACGCGGGCAAGCGTTGCATTCGCGCCGATGGCGGTCGCAGCGGCTTCCGCAAGCGTTCCCATCACGATACTGTGATGGAAGGTGCCAGGAGCGCGGGAAGAAAGATCGCGGAGGAGCGGGTGGTTGAAATCCGAAAGCTCCAGCAGCGTCAGCTCCGTCGTGATACGGAAAACCTTCTCAAAGAAAATCAGCAGGCCGAAGGTGATGACGGGGGAGAGCACACTGTTCGCCAGTGCATACACCCCCGCTTCAACCATATCCATCGCGGGCAGGGAACGCTGCAAACCACCGATGATGATCGTGAACGCGTAGCCCAGGAAAATGAATGCGAGGGAGCGGAAAATCTGCGTGCGGTTCTTGATGTCGCGCACGGTGAAAATTGCCAGCGATCCCGCGACGATGGAAGCGAGGATGATGGAATATTCGTTGCCGCGCAGTGCTCCGACAAGCAGACTGAGCGAGACTGTCGTGTAAAAGGCGATGCGTGAATCGAAGATGACCGTCATCAGCATCGCCGCGGTTGGAACGATGATCAGGTATTCTACCGGACCCGACACCGGCAGGGTAAAGGTCAGGTACGACAGGAATGCGATCAGGAGGATGATGGTGCTTATCAGCAGAAGCCGCGAATTGTCGGCCATGATGCGCTTGCGAAACAGCGCGATGTAGATCACGGGAAGAAACAGAATCGCGATCGTATGTCCGACACGACCGATATACTGCAGGATCACGTTTCCGCCGTCTGATTTCGCAGCCTTGGCGCGCATGTATGAATCCAGTTTGGCTTTGATCTCCGGCGTCACGCGCTCATGCCTGCTGACGATCCGCTCGTTTTCCTTGACGATGCCGTTGGTGCGGAGCACGTTGTTGATGGCGGACTGAATTGCGAACTGCGTCTGTGCGTCGTTGTACACGATGTTCGGCTGCATCAGGGGATAGACCAGGGCAATGCCGAATTCCACTGCCATTGTGTCTTGTCCGAATTCGTCTCTGAGGGAGGACTGCAGGTACTGCAGCATTTCAGACTGATCGAGAAACTCGGAAACGGGCCGTCGCGCTTCTGTTGTGCTGTCGATACGGATTGCCAGAATGTTCTGCTCGAATCGCGCCTTCTCCCTGTCGACGAAGCCTTTCCCGTATATCTTTCGCACGGCAGTGGTGAGCACACTGCGCAAGTCACTCAGCAGCGCTTTGCCCTGCTGCTGATCCCAGCTCCGCAGCCAGTATCGCCAGTAGCGTCCCGAGAGTGTGACGGGATTTGCCGCGTCAGCGGCAGCGGATCGCGCCATACTGTCGGCGAGGGCGTTTCGTCGGAGGGCACGGCCACTGCGTGGCAGCTCAGCTGTTGCTTGCTGCGCACTGCGCTCGAGAATTCGGAACATGCGTTGCAGCGTATCGAGTACTGTCCGGTCAACATTCTGATACCGGTCAAAGCTCAACGGTGTCCCCATGGCAGCTTCGTGCTGCTCTTTCTCGACGACGAGCGGATCTCGATAGATGCTGAACGAATACGGGGCAATCAGGTCATCCTGGATCCAGATGTTGCCTTCCTTGTACTCGTACTGATGCTCGAGTCCGCTCGGAAACAGCATGGAGATTGTAAAGACCAGGGCGACAGCAAGAACGATTTTCATCGTAAGGCTGGTCTTCAGAAAATGCCCGATGCTCTTTACGTCTGTAACCTGTTTATGCTCTGTATCTGTCATGATGATTATTCCTGGTCATCCGTACGTTCGACGGCCGATCATCCGGAAGAAATCCGCGGCGCCTCCTTCTTCATTCCCCCGGGTGGTGATGATATCGCAGGCAGCACGCAATTCCTTGCTGCCGTTGCGCATGGCGGCCGACACACCCACGAATTTACACATTTCCAGATCGTTTGTATAGTCACCTATGGCTGCGGAAGCGTTGCGCGGTATTCCAAGCCGCTCAAGGACGACACGCACACCGGTTGCCTTGCTCACGTTCCGCAGACGCACTTCGAGATAATACCTGTCCGTTCCCGATCCGCTCTGGTAGAGCACGCGCATGAGCCGCTTGCCGAATTTCTTCGCCAGCTGCACGGACAGTTTCTGCACCGCCTGATAGGACCCGCCCGCACAGAGTGTGACCGCGCGACTGGCAAACGGCTGCAGGGAATCCACACGGAGACTCTCGTCTTCCCCGGCACGCAGGTAGCGGGGAAGTATGGGACGTTCGTCGAGACTGACAATGCCTTCGTCGGTGAAAAGCGAAAAGGAAACCGCGCCGCCGAGTATGGAGCGATGCGTTTCCTCGAGAACTTCGACGATATTCGGAGGAAGGGGAGAGCTGTGCAGCAAGGTCCCGGCTGCGTCCTTGACCAGTGTTCCGTTCAGTGAAATGACCGGAGTCTGCAATTCGAGCTCCTTCCCGTATCCAAGAGTAAAACCATGGGTTCGACCTGATGCGAGCACCACGGAAACCCCGCTCTGCTTCAACGACGCGACGGCGTCTCGCACCTCGTCGAGGATTTCATTCCCCGGACTGAGCAGCGTGCCGTCGAGATCACAGAACACGCAGCGAACGCGGGGCAGACGGCGGCGGCGGTGGACGGGCTTTTCAAACAGGCGAATCATGGGCGGTATCGCGCATCAGGCGCGCCAGTATGTACCAGAGAAGAAGCAGGGCGGCTCCGGCGCAGGCGAACCAGAGCAGCATTTCAGATGTCGATCCGAAGAGCATTGCGGCGACAAGGAAAAGTACGGAATAGATGAGTATAACCCCAAGAAGCCAACCGAACAGGCGTGAAAGGATCCCGCCATCCGGCTTCACGTCTGGATGCGTCTCCGCCAGGGGACGCCAGAACCCGGATGGCCTGACGCGGTGGTAAAATGCCGTGAGCGTTTCCATCTTCGTCGGTGCGGTTAAAAATGTCACCAGCAGCCAGCTCGCTGTCGTGAATCCGACGATGAGGAACATGCTTTCGGGAAATACGATCACGGGATCAGCGCTGCCGGCGTTGTACAGTGCGATGGATGCGTACGCGATGCCGGGAGCGATGGTGGCGGTGATTTCACTCCACGCGTTGACACGCCACCAGTACCATCGGAGGAGCAGGACCAGCCCGAGTCCGGCACCACATTCGAGGATGAACTGCCAGGCACCTGCAATACTGTCGATGAACAGCGTGAGCACGAGCGAGAGAAGCATCAGAAGCACCGTCGTGATGCGCGAAATCAGCACATAATGTTTTTCGTCACGGTTCGGTGAAACGAAACGTCGCCAGAAATCGTGCACGAGATAGGAACTGCCCCAGTTGAGATGCGTCGAGATGGTCGACATGTACGCGGCAAAAAAGGCGGCCACCAGCACGCCCTTGAGTCCTGATGGCAGGAAATCGTTCATGGCATAGATGTACCCGAGCTTTGCATCAGCCGCACCGAGATCGGGATACAGCAGCAGGGCGCCAAGTGCAACGAGAATCCAGGGCCAGGGACGCAGGCAGAAAAAGGCGATCTGGAAAAACAAGACCGCGAACACCGAGTGCTTTTCGTTCTTTGTGCTGAGCATGCGCTGTGCCACATACCCACCTCCGCCGGGTTCCGCACCGGGATACCAGGATGCCCACCACTGCACGCCGACATACGCGAGAAATGCGCCGCCGGACAGTGCAAACACGCCGACAGCTCCATCACGCGCGCTGCCGATAACAGGCAGAAGGTTGAATGTGCCTTCAGGAAGTGCGGCATGCAGTGCAGAGAGTCCGCCGATCTCAGGAGAGTCGATCACCAGGATGGCGAGGATGATGCAGCCGACCATGGCAATGACGAATTGCACGGCGTCGGTGACGGCAACGCCCCAGAGTCCGGACAGTGTCGAGTACAGCGCGGAAAACAGCATGGCAGCCGCGATATACCAGAACACCTCGGATGCAGGAATGCCAAACATGCCCTCGAGGATGGTGGCCATTGCCACATTTACCCATCCCATGATAATTGCGTTCATGAACAGGCCGAGATAGACCGCGCGAAATCCGCGGAGAAAACCGGCCGCGCGTCCGTCATACCGTATTTCAATCAGCTCGAGGTCCGTCATCACGCCGGCGCGCCGCCAGAGATGGGCATAGAAAAACACCGTGACCATGCCGCCGATAGCCATGTTCCACCATAACCAGTTCCCGGCAATCCCATTCGATGCGACGAGTTCGGTGACAGCCAGAGGGGTGTCCGCACCGAATGTCGTTGCGACCATGGAAAGCCCTGCCAGCCACCAGGGCAGACTGCGTCCACCGAGAAAAAAGTCGGCCGTACTACGTCCAGCCCTCCGTGAGAAGACGACCCCGATCCCGAGACTGAGAAGGAAATACGCGAGGAGAATGATCCAGTCTATGGTACTCAAGGCTGTTCCTCACCTGCTGCATTTTCGGTGCTTGCATGACCGGCACGGCCGTGCAATTGTGCGATCAGTATGGTGATGAGGGATCCGGTGAGCGTATACCAGGTCCATGCCAGCGGTGTCAGCAGGATGATCAGTGCATTGCCTGCGATGCCGGCGAAAAACGCGATGCCTGCGGTTCGGGATGGAACCCTGCCAGGCAGCAGCGTGAGGATGAACAGTCCGAGCAAGCCACCGTAGGTGTAGGACGCGATACTCAGCGCCAGCTCGACGACGACATCCGGGGTGCGAATGAAGAGCATAGCGGTGAAATAAAGCACGATGGCCCAGAAGAACGCGAGTCTGCGTGACCACCGGAGTGCGCGTGCGTCATCGACGTGATCCATCCGGCGCGGAAGGATGAAATCGAGCATCGTGGCGGAGCTGAGCGCGCTGATGGAACTGCTGAGTGTGGACATCGCCGCCGCGAGGATACCGGCAACGATGAGTCCCGTCACCCCGGCAGGCAGTTCCCGCAGGATGAACACGGCGAACACTTCGTTCGCGGTGAAGTCGCCGGCAGGGAGATAGCGGGAAAGCAGCGCGCCGACGAGAAGGAAGAGTGCGAACTGCACGAAGATGACAAAGCCGCTGAGTACCATCGCACGGCGTGCGGGACGCACGGCGCCGGCGGTAAGCACGCGCTGCACGATGAGCTGATCGGTGCCGTGTGATGCCATGGAAAGTACCGCACCGCCGAGAACGCCGCCGAGCAGTGTGTACGGTTCGGTGAGGAAACCGGCCAGTCCATCATCCGGCCACAGCTTGAATATCTGCAGCTTGCCTTCATTCGCGAGCACGCGCAGGGTTTCCAGTGGAGAGTCCGGAAGAAGCGAGAAGAGCAGAACAAGTGAAACCACGGCGCCAAAAATGTAAATGAACCACTGCACAACATCCGTCCATATCACGGCGCGAATTCCACCGAAATACACGTAGAGCAGGGTGAGGACGGTGAGCGCCGCCATGGCCACGAGATAGACTTCGAAACTGCTGCTTGCGGGAAACAGCTGAAATCCCTCCATCAGCAATGCCAGGGGAATCGCTGTGGTGTACAGCCGCACACCGTCTGCGAAAAGACGCGTGCCCATGAAAATTCCGGAAGCGGAACGGCGAAGTGCAGGAGAGAAATACCGCTCGAGTACGGTGTACGCGGTCCCGATTTCACCTTCGAAATAGCGGGGAATAAGAAATACGGCTACGGCGATGCGGCCGAGGATATAGCCGATGGCGAGTTGCAGAAAAAGCATGGATCCGCCATAGGCCAAGCCGGGAAGGGAAAGAAAGGTGAGCGCACTGGTCTCGGTCGCAACGATGGTACCGCAGACAGCCCACCATGGCATGGCACGGTCACTGATGAAATAGTCGCGAACGGATGTCTGTTTCCCGCCCATGAGTACGCCGAAGAGGGCGATGCCCGTGAGATAGAGGAGAACGATGATCCCGTCAACGATACCAAAGGTCATGCGCTGCCTGTGTTATCTGATCAATCTTCGACGATGAGGGCGCGTGCCTCATCAATGGATCCTACCAGCGGAATGACGTCAGTGAGCTTGGTGATCTCGAAGAGCGACCGGACTTTGCCGTGCATGTCGACGACAATCAGTCCTGCCTCACGCTCACGCAGCTGCCGGTCGGCAAGCAGAATGGCACTGAGTCCGCTGCTGTCGCAGAAGGTGACTTCCGAGAGATCGAGGATGAGGACGTCGATGCTCGATTGGGTAAGAATGAGAAACTCGCTCTTCGCCTCGGCCGCGTTATTTGAGTCGAGTCGCTCTTCGTGCAGGTGGAAAATGGCCAGGCCGTTTTCCTTGTCAACGGTAAATGTCATGGGAATTCCTGCGAATTATGATTCTGGGAGTTCTGCGAGGAAGCGGTCCTCGTCAATTATGGCGATACCGAGTTTTTCGGCTTTCTCAAGTTTGGAACCGGCGGATGCGCCCGCAAGCACGGCGTCGGTTTTCTTGCTGACGCTGCCGGTGACCTTGCCTCCGTAGCGTTCGATGAGACCACGGGCGTCGTCGCGCGTCATGCTCGTGAGCGTTCCGGTCAGCACGAATGTCTTACCTGAGAAGAATGGGTGTTCTTCACGCGCATCATCCGCCATCTCATGTGTCACGCCCGCATCGATCAGCTGACGCACAAGGCTGCGTGTGGCTTCCTCACGGAAAAAATGCTGCACGGTATCGGCGATGCGCGGACCAATCCCGTCCACCGCAACGAGCTCTTCCGTGTCTGCACGCTCCAGCGCATCGAGAGAGCGGAAATGCTGCGCCAGCAGGCGGGCGACGGACTGTCCGACAAAGCGGATGCCCAGTGCGTGGATAACGCGTTCCAGCGGTTTCTGTTTACTTTCTTCAATACCCGTGAGCAGGTTGTCGACGCTTTTCTGACCGAAGCGCTCGAGCTGTTCGAGCGCCTCCCGCTGTTCGTGAAGCCGGTAGAGGTCCGCATACGTGGTAATCAAACCGCTGTCCACGAGTACATCCACGACGGATTCACCGAGTCCTTCAATGTCCATCGCACCGCGGGAAGCGAAATGTTCGATGCGTCCGCGGATCTGCGCGGGACACAGGAGGTTTTCGCAGAACCAGGCGGCTTCACCTTCGGGACGCTGCAGTTCGCTCGCGCAGACGGGGCAGTGTTTCGGGAACGCGTAGGGCTGAGCGTCAACGGGACGCTGGTCGCGGCGCACATCGGTGACTTTGGGAATGACGTCTCCGCCTTTTTCTATGACGACTGTGTCGCCAATATGCAGATCCAGATCGCGTATGAAATCCTCATTGTGCAGCGTCGCTCTGCTGATCGTGGATCCGGAGAGTGGAACCGGCGTCAGATGCGCGACCGGTGTGATCGTTCCCATGCGACCCACCTGCACTTCGATCGCTTCCAGCACGGTCTCTGCCTGGCGCGCGGCGAATTTGAATGCGATCGCCCAGCGGGGACTCCTCGCCACGCTTCCCAGCTCTTCCTGCTGACGAAGTGCATTGACCTTGACTACGACACCGTCGATTTCATAGGGCAGCTCGTCGCGATGCTCCTGCCAGTGACGCCAGAATTCGAGTATATCATCCACCGAATCGCACAGCTTCGTATGCGGATTTACGGAAAAGCCGCAGCGGCGCATGTACTCCATCGCCTCGCCCTGCGTACGCACCTGCGGAATGTCACCGATCAAGCTGTACATGTATGCGCGCAGATTGCGGCTGGCGACGACGCTTGAATCCTGCAGTTTGAGTGTGCCGGCGGTCGAGTTTCTCGGGTTCGCAAACAGTTTGTCTCCGCTCTCCTCGCGATGCCGGTTGAGCGCTTCGAAATCATCTTTGTGCATGACCACCTCGCCGCGAACTTCCAACTGCGTGGGAGTGTCAACGTCGCTGCGCAACCGCAGGGGAAGGGAACGAATCGTTTTCGCATTCGCGCTGATGTCGTCACCCTGCGTGCCGTCCCCTCTCGTGGCGGCGCGCGCGAATGCACCGTCTTCATAACGGACGGCGAGTGCGACGCCGTCGAGCTTGAGTTCCACGTGATACTGCAGCGCATCAACGCCGAGCAGCTGCGTCACACGGTGGTGAAATTCCCGTACCTCTTCCTCATCATAGGTATTGGCGAGACTGAGCATGGGCACATCATGAGTGACCGTCGGAAATTCTTTTGTGACGGTGCCACCGACGCGCTGTGTGGGGGAGTGAGGGGTGCGCAGATCCGGGTGTGCCGCTTCGATGTCCTGCAGCTCACGGAACATGACGTCGTACTCCTGGTCGCTGATGTCAGGATCAGCGAGCACATAATAGCGGTAGTCGTGTTGGCGGATCGCATCACTCAGCCGGGCATGGCGCTTACGTATGTCGGCAGGTGTGCTCATTTCAGTTTCATTTCCCTTCAAGCTGTCTGCGCGAGAGCGTAACATTTTTAACGACGGCGCCTTCTTCCCCGAGAGTCCCAATCTCTTTCCCGTTCAGGAAGAACGTCACCGCACCCGCGTCACCAAGCGTGATCACGAAATAATCGCGCGCTTTCCATACGCGGTGCTCCTTGGATGACAGTGACCCGCGCTCGGTGCGCAGGGTGTCCATTTTGACGGAGAACCATACCGGCGCGCTGGTGAATGCTTCGAGAACCAGGCTGTCAGCTTTCTCGAAGACGCGCGGCTTGCTCTCGACCGGCTCGGGGGGCTCAAGCGGTTCGGTACTCACTGTATCTTCCGCATTCATGTCGAGTTCCGTCAACGCGTACTGTGACGAATCGATGAAGCGTCCCGCCTCAATGCTGGCCTTTATAGCGGTGGAATCCGCCAGGGCCGTTTCCGTTTCATCATCGGCACTGAAATAAAAGATGCCGTACACAGCGATAGCCAGCATGGCGATGATGACCATACCCACGCCGATGATACGTTTTTCATTCTGCGCGTCTGAAGGAGGAGGAGCGGGGGATCCGGTGGAAGATTTTTTTTCGCCGGAATCTGCACCGGACGTGGCAGGCTTTGCAGAAGCAGCTGTTTTCGAGGAGGCAGCTGATGCACCGGATGCGACAGGGGTGGGTTTTCGTTTCGACTTCTCTGAACGCTCCGGCCGATTGTGCTTCGCAGTCGGTGCTTCTGCAGCAGTTTTTTGCGCAGGAGTCTCCTCCGCAGAGGTTTTTTCTTCCACTGGCGTTGTCCCAGTTTTTTTCTGCTCTGCGGGTTTTTGTTCGACGGGTTCCTGTGCGGCAGGTTTCTGCTCCGCCGTTTTGCGATCTGCGGATTCTTCCCTGGTAGATTCAGCAGGCGCATCGCTGCTGCGTTCTTTCTCCCTGTCTGCCGGAGGCGTGGAGGAAGGGGCGTGCTCCTTGCGGTGAGGACCTTCACTGAAGACGTCCTCGGAATCTTCCCTGGATTCGGGAGACGAGGGCGTGTCGTCCTGCTTTCGATTTTCTTTCCGCGCGGGCGGTGAGAGCGCTTCTGCGCGTTCTCCCGAAGTCCGGATATCGATGGCTTCCCCGGCGTTTTCATCGACGTAGCGGGATTTGCGTACGGGTGGAACGTAGTCGTCCTCTTCGACCTCGGCTTTTCCTTCGACCTCGACATGGGATGGGGGACGATCAAGAGGTTCGATGTATTCGATGGTGTCATCCACCTCGATGCGGAGATTGGAACTGTCAATGTTTTCCGGGGGACGCGGGATACCCTTTTCAGCTTCCGCTGCCTCGTTGTAATACGCGAGCGTGTCGTCCGCATCGAGCCCGACCGCGAGCGCGTACTCGCGGACAAACGCGCGAACATACGTCTGCGGAATGGAAGGGAAGTCCCCGGATTCGATGAGGCGGAGATTCTTGATACTGATGCGCGTGCTTTCGTGTATGTCCTGCAGCGTCAGTCCCGCGTCTTCACGCGCATGTTTGAGATGGGCTCCAAAATCCTTCATGGAGTCAGTCAGTCGCTAGGGTGAGAAAACGGTAAAACCAGTCGTAAAAAGTTAGTCCGCGACCCCGCGAAAAGCAAGGATGTCTCTGGGGTGTCGAAAGGGGGAAATGATCAGCGCTGCGGTATTTCAGGGATGCCGATCTCCTTTCCGAAACGGTAATCGAAAGCTGTTCGGCGACTGAGGTCTGCGAGCGAAAGGTAATAGTCGATGACGGCCTCGAGCGCCGTCAGCCGTGCCTGCAGCAGTCTGCTGCGTGCCTGCGCCAGTTCGGTCGAGCCTATGGTTCCGACTTCGTAGCGTTTGGTGCTGATGTCGTTTGCGATCTCGGCAATGAGACGGGATTTCTGTAGTACCTGGGCGCGACGTGCGGAAGAGCCAATGCTGCGGACCAGGTCGATGATCTCCTGCTCGATGCGCAGTTCGAGGTTCTCTGCCGTAAGCTCGGCGCTGCGAAGACGGGCTTCCGCGGCTTCCATGTCGCGCGCGTGCTTGCCCCAGTCGAATACCGGGATACTCAGTGTGAACACCGCCCGCCGGGTATCGCGGAGGTCGTTGTATAATCCACGGTACGTCGGTGCGTTGTTGTTCAGTCCGTAACTGAGAAACAGATCTCCCCGGATGCTTCGCTGCGCATCAATCTGATCCATCGAGAGTTCACTGCGCTCAATGTTATTGACCGCGCGCTGGAGGTCTACCCGTGTGCGCTTCGCACGCGCGACAGCCTCTGGTTCATCGATGTGCACATCAACAACGGTGGTGTCTCGAAGCAGGCAGTGTACGGAATCACGAACAGGTACACCGACGAGCAGCTTGAACTGATTCGCCTGGGAAATCAACGTGTTCTCGGCGGCGTAGAGATCGTTGCGCGCTGCGGCCAGGTCGACTTCGAACTGGAGCGCTTCGACTTCCGCAATGAGTCCGGCACGGAACTTCCGCTGTGCGGTGGTATGGGATTCCTCCGCCTGGCGCACGCGGTCTTCCTGAATCTTCATACGCTGCTGTGCGGCATAGAGTGTGTAGAACTCCTGTGTCACGGTATAGCGCAGCTCCAGGGTGTTGCGCACGAAATCTGCCATGGCTTCTTCGTAGTCGATTTCCGCATTGCGAAGTGAAATGCGCTGCGTGTTCGGCACGAAAATCGGCTGTCGGAGCTGCACGGCGAGGTCAGTGTAGTAGTCGCGATTGAATCCTCCGCCGGGAGAACGGTCCTGCTGATCCTGACGGTACACCAGTCCCGACAGCGTCAGTGTGGAGTTTGTCCATATCACCGGCTGGTTGATGTCGAGTCTGCCACTCCATTGCAGCTGTTCGAATGGATAGTACTCGTATCTCCGTGTCGAGGTGTTGAACTGTGAGAGCAGGGTCTGACTGTATTGCGGCACATCGAATTCCAGGTCGACAGTACTGTAGAGTGCGAGTCGTGCCGCTTCGGCGGCGGCTTCGGAAGCACGCAGCTGCTGACGGTAGTTTCGTGCCGTATAACTTTTTTCGAAGGCAAATGACAGCGCTGTTTCGAGGTCCATGTCGTGGACCTGCGCAGTGGCAGGGAAGGGCAGGACAAACAGAAGTACTGCAAACAGACAGCGTCGAAGCGCTGCGAAGGTGCGGGGTGTTGTGTTATTCATAGCGTAGCGATTCAATGACGTCCTTGTCCGCGGCACGCTTGGCGGGATAGTATCCGAAGACGATACCCGTGGCAGCAGCGACGGTGAAAGCGAGAAGAATGGACCAGAGACTGATGATGGTACGCCATTCGGCGTATGCAGTGATCATTCCCGTCAGTCCCCATCCGAGAAGAATGCCGGCGATGCCACCCAGTACGGAAAGCATGGTGGCTTCGGCCAGGAATTGTGTGACGATCATACCGCGTGTTGCGCCAATGGCGCGACGAACGCCGATTTCACGTGTGCGCTCGAGTACACTGGCCAACATGATGTTCATGATGCCGATGCCGCCGACAAGCAGTGAAATCCCGGCGATGGCTCCCATGACAATATTGAAAATGCCCTGTGTTTTCTGACTCTGCTCGATGAGCTGCTCTGGAATGGTTATTGAGAAATCCACCTGTCCGTTATGTCTCTGCTGCAGCAGTCTGCGAAGCACATTTGAGGCTACGGCGATGTCAGTGTCCCTGCGCACCTGCACAGCGATCTGATCGATCGTACTGCGATCGATATAGCTTCCTTCGCTGCTGCGCCATCTGCGTCCACGACGTGACCGCGAAGACCCCTGCTCTACACGGGGAAATTTCGACATGGCCGTGGTCAGGGGGATGAGAATGCTGCTGTTCATTGGTGGCAGCGCGATGCTGCCCGTCACAGCGGCCTTCTTTTCTTCCATCACGCCGATGACGCGAAACCATTGATCATCGAGCTTGACCAGCTCGCCCACGGGATCACGGAAGCCGAAGAGCTTCTGCCTGATCTCGCTGCCGATGACACAGACGTTCACCGTGCGGTCAAGATGATCCTGCTGGAGGAAACCACCTTCCGCCAGGCGGATGTTGAATATCGCGGCGTAGGATGGCGTCGTACCGACGAGTACCACCTTGCTGCTTCCCTCATAGGTTCTTGCCTCGATGTCGGCTTCCCAGTTCACGGCTATACGCTCCGCGAAGTCGCAGACCAGGCGGATCGCACCTGCGTCCTTGCGTGAAATGCCGAGGGGACGAACGGAGGAGGGACCCTCGTCATCTCCTTCCTCGTCTACAGGAATCGAACGTATGATGACGTTGCGTACTCCGAGCACTTCGATCTGTTCGAGGGATTCCTGCTTTGCACCTTCGCCGATGGAGAGCATGGCGATGACCGCGCCGACACCGAACACAATGCCCAGCATGGTGAGGAAGCTTCTGGTTTTGTGCAGGGTAAGACTCTGTGTGGCAATGGAGAACGCTTCCCGGTATTTCGTGATCAGGTGTTTCACTGTGACAACCCGTTAGTCCCGTCCGACATGCCACCCTGCGCGGCAGCCTCTTCTGCGTTCGCATCTTTCTCGGGATTCCTCAATGCCACCTGCTCACCTTCCTCGACGCCATTTTTCACAACGACGAAATTGTCATTGCGCGACCCCAGTTCCACTTCGCGTTTTTCGAAGGAGCTGCCGTCACCGACGTATGCCATGGTTTTCCCGTCTTCCTCGAAAACGCTGATGATGGGAATGGAAACCACATTCTCAACCTTGTCGACGATGATTTTATTGGTGGTGGTAATACCGGGTTTGAGTACGTCATCCGTTTCATCGAGATCCACGATGATGTCGAAAACCTTGATGTTGGATCCCTGTCCTTTCTGGCGTCCGATCTGCGAAACGCTGCTGATGGTGCCTGTAAATGATTTGTCGGGAAAGGCATCGGGAATGATATGCACTTTCTGCCCCTTCTCGACCTTGGAGATGTCCATTTCGTTAATGGAGACCTCGACCTGCATGGCGGAGAGGTCGGGCAGACTGATGATAGGCATACCCGGCCAGGGTTGATCCCCCTTGGCAATTTTTCGTCCCGTTGACCAGTTGTTTTCGTACACCACGAGTCCACTGATCGGTGCACGCAACGTGAGCTGTTCCATTTCCTTCTGTGAGACTGCGATATCGCTGCGAATCTGCTCAATGCGCAGCTGCAGATTCCCGAGTTCTGATTTCCTGACAATGCTCTTGTTCTCAAGGTTCAGCTTGGCCTGTTCGAAGGTCAGGCGTGCGCGCTCGAACTCGATTTCCGCTTCACGCTTCCTGGCCTCGGGTTCGAATTGCATTTTTTCTTTCGCCAGTTTTGCAAGCTGGAAATTCAGCTTGGCGGTTTCGAATTCCGTCTGCGCCTGAGATTCATCAGCCGATTGCTGCGCTTTGAGTTTTGCAAGGTCCGCCAGTGCAGTTTTCAGCTCCGTCTGTTTGTCCTGCATACGCTTGAGGGCTGAACTTGGATCGAATCGTGCGAGCAGGTCTCCTTCCTTGGCCGTGCTTCCTTCCGGAGCCAGCTCCACCACCTGCAGCGTTCCGCCGGAAAGGATGCGCGGAGCAGTGATGGTAACGGAGTTTTTCGCACGAATCGCGCCGCTTTCGATGACGTAGATTTCAAAATCACCCTGCTTCGCGGTGTATGAAGGAACATCGCGAGCGGCGTTCGGCCAGAGCCAGATCAGAAGCAGCAGGAGAATGACGGAGGCACCGAGAACGGAAAACAGTGTTTTGGGAGACATGAGCGATATCCAGGCATTTCGTTGGTTAAGCGTCAAATATACGGTTAATTTCGCTGTGACGTTTCGCAGATGAAGTATTTCCCGGGCAGCTGACGCACGGCGCCACGGAATTCCATTTGCAGGAGTTCAGAGAGCAGGGAGGGAAGAGGCATGCCGGTGCGGGCCGACAACTCATCGACATGCACTGTTTCCTGTCCGATCGCGTCAACAATCTGCTGCTCAAGCAGCGAAAGCTGCAGAGGGGGCGGCGCAGGTGCGGACGCTGCCAGGGGGTGAAGCTCGGCAAGAATATCCTCCGGACTCGCGGCCAACTGTGCCATGCTTTTCCTGATCAACTTGTGCGGTCCGGCACTCATCGCATTGTGTACAGGACCGGGAACCGCAAACACATCGCGGTTCTGATCGAGCGCAATACTTGCACTGATCATTGCGCCGCCGCTGACGGCACTTTCCATGACGACAAGCGATTGCGCGAGTCCGCTGATGATGCGGTTCCGTCTCGGGAAATTCTGCGCGTCCGGCTTGGCTTCAAGCGGCAGTTCGGACAGCAAGGCCCCGTGTTCGGCTGCTGCCTCTGCCAGTTCGTGATTCGTGCCAGGATAAATGCGGAGAAGTCCGCTGCCTAGCACCGCGATCGTGCGCGTCCCGAATCGCAGGGCGCACCGATGCGCCACGGTGTCTATTCCCATCGCCAGTCCGCTGACGATTGTAATCCCCACCGCGGCGAATGCGCGGCAGTACTCCTCGGTGCAGCGCCGCCCGTAATCTGATGGATTTCGTGTGCCAACCACAGCCACCGCCGGGTCATCCTCCTCCTGAATCCTCCCCTTCATGAACAGATACAGGGGTGGGTCGTATATGGAAAGCAGTCGCTGCGGATAGCCGGGATCTTCGCAGGAGAGGTAGCGAATCTGTTTGCGCTCCGCTTTCACTGCATTGTTCTCGGTCAGGCGGGCGATGTCTCCATGCCTTTTCTCCGCCTGCAGGGCTGCACGGATATTCCGTGACATCTGCCTGCTGAAGCCCTCAACCTGGCAGAGATCTTCCTCAGTGGCCGACAGCAGGTAAGTGAATGTTGAAAAATACCGGAGCAGGCTGCGTCCCCGTCGCGGTCCCACACCGGGCAGCAATGATACGCGAAAATGGTCGAATGAGTCTGATTTCATGAACATTTGAAGAGTTTATTCCCTGAAGCCCCATATTACACCCCGATCCGGCACGGCGCAAGGGAGAAATCCGGTAAAAATCAAGTTGCACTGCGCAGTTCTTTTCAATAAGTTTTGAAATGCGGAATAAAAACCGTGCCAGTGTTTTGAGCGTTCTGCCAGCATCATGCGCATAGACCGAAAGATCATATCGACCCGCTTCGCCTGCGACCTTGCCGCCTGCAAGGGCGCCTGCTGCACCTTTCCCGGTGGAAGCGGGGCTCCCGTGCTCCCTGACGAGCAGGATGTGCTGCGCGAGGCCTGGGAAACGGTCAAAAAGGACGTTCCGCGTGCGCACCGCCAGGAAGTTGAGGCGCATGGACTCTTCGACCACGACGGCGAGGACATCACGCTGCGCTGTGTGGATGACAGGGCCTGCGTTTTTGTGCGCTACGACGGCACCGTGGCGAAATGCGCGATACAGCAGGCCTACTTTGAGAAGGCCTTTCACTGGCCAAAACCGCTGTCATGCCACCTGTTCCCGATTCGCGTACGGGGCAAAAAGCGGGATCAGCTGCGTTTTGAAACGTTTTCAGAATGTGCCCCCGCCTTTGAACATGGGGAGGAGCAGGGTGTTTCGCTGATCGAGTTTCTCAAGGAGCCACTCGAACGCGGATTCGGTGCGCCGTTTTACGAGGGACTACGCCGCCATGCGGAAGAGGTCCATGGAAACGCGAATGGCGCGGAAGCAAGCAGAAGCGGCGCGGAAGCAAGCAGAAGCGGCGCGGAAGCAAGCAGAAGCGGCGCGGAGGGATCTGCCGGAGGTGAGACAGACTGATGCTGCATCTGACTCAGACTCAACGCCTGCAACAAAAACTCTCACCTGCGCAGGTGCAATACCTTAAAATACTTCAACTTCCGGTGCTTCAGCTCGAGCAGAAGATTAAGGATGAACTCGAGATGAATCCGTTACTGGAGGAGGGACTCGAGCAGCTCGAGGACCAGGAGGAAAGCCAGGAACTCGAGCAGCGCACGGACGATGATGTGCCCGGTGAGGACGGTCAGAAGGAGGAGAGCGCGGCGGATGACGAATATCTCGAAAAGGAAATCCGCGAGAACAGCGACGAAGAGTACTCCTGGGAAGAGTTTTTCGAGAATAATGAGGGATCGGCGAGCGTCAACCAGTATTATGACGGGGAGGATGACAGGGAGATTCCCACGCCGGCCCGTGTGACGCTGCGCGAGGATCTGATCGATCAGATCGTCCTTCTCAACCTCGATCAAGCGGAGTTCAAGCTGGCGGAAGCCATTATCTGGAACATCGATGACGACGGATATCTCCACGCAGACTTCGGGGATATTGTCGAGGATGTCAATCTCCAGAATGGGTTGGCTTTCACGATGGGACGGGCCGAGGAGGTATTGCACCGCATCCAGCGTCTCGATCCTCCGGGCATCGGATCACGAAATCTGCGTGAATGTCTTCTCGTTCAGCTGGATCTGCAGCCGAATACGTCCACCGCCCGCATCGTGGCAATGCGCATTCTGCGTGAAACCTGGGAGCATTTCGAGAAGAAACACTTCGATCGCATTCGCCAGGAATTGCATATCAGCGAAGACATGCTGAAAAAGGCCTTCGATATCATCAAGGCGCTCAATCCAAAACCCGGCGAAGGGGAAAGCCTCGACTCCGTGAACTATATCATTCCCGATTTCTTTGTTACAAAGGATGAAGGAGAGTTCGTCATAACACTCAACGAGCGTGGTGTTCCGCCCCTGCGGGTGAACAAAGCGTATAAAAACATGCTGATGCATCAGCGAAAGGCGCTGTCAAGCGATACGAAGCAGTTCTTGCGTCAGAAGATGGAAGCCGCGAAATGGTTCATTCAGTCCATCCATCAGCGCCGACAGACCATGATGGCTGTGATGAGTACTATAATAGAGAAGCAGAAGGACTGGTTCGAACACGGCACAGGCCACCTGCGACCCCTGATTTACAAAGACATCGCCGATGAAATCGGGATGGACATTTCCACCATTTCCCGCGTGGTAAATGGCAAGTATGCGCAGACGGAGTGGGGCGTGTATGAGCTGCGCTACTATTTCAGCGAGGGGATCGCGACCGATTCGGGCGAGGAAGTCGCAAACAAGGAAGTCAAAGCGATACTCAAGGGCATCATCGACGAGGAAAATCCGCGTAAACCACTCAGCGATCAGGCGTTGACGAAAATTCTGCAGGACAAAGGTTTCAATATCGCGCGCCGTACGATCGCGAAGTACCGTGAAGCCATGGGCATTCCGGTTTCCCGCCTGCGTAAAAGACTTGTATAACACGAATGGAACGTGCATAGTGAACGATCAGAAAACCATCCGCGCCACCACGGTGCTCGGATTGATACGAAACGGAAAAGCGGTGCTGGGAGCCGACGGTCAGGTGACGGTCGGAAATACCGTGATGAAACATCATTCAAAAAAAATCCGCAAGATGTACAAGGGCAGCGTGCTCGCGGGCTTCGCCGGTTCGGCGGCGGATGCGTTCACGCTCTCGGAGAAATTTGAAGCCCGGCTCGAAGAGTTTCGGGGGAATTTCCAGCGTGCTGCAGTGGAACTCGCGAAAGAGTGGCGGACGGACAAGTACCTCCGGAGGCTTGAGGCATTGCTTGCCGTGGTGAACGAGGATCAGGCGCTGATTATTTCAGGTACGGGCGATGTCATTGAACCCGATGACGGTATCGTCGCCATTGGTTCAGGCGGGAGCTATGCACTCGCCGCCGCGCGCATGCTCATGAAGCACACGGATCTTTCCGCTCGGGAGATCGTGGAAGAAGCCCTCCGCACCGCCGCGGAAATCTGTATTTATACGAACAGCAATATTGTGATTGAAGAACTGGATTAGCATGACGGAAGACTCATTTCATTACCTGCAGGACAGCCTGACTCCAAAACGTATTGTCGAGGAGTTGGACAAATACATCATCGGACAGGATAACGCGAAACGCTCGGTAGCCATTGCTCTGCGCAACCGCTGGCGCCGGCAAAACGTGCATGAAACCCTGCGCGATGAAATCATGCCAAACAATATTATTCTCATCGGTCCCACCGGTGTTGGAAAAACGGAGATCGCACGACGTCTTTCACGTCTGTCCGGCGCACCTTTCATGAAAGTGGAAGCCTCGAAATTCACCGAGGTCGGGTATGTGGGACGCGATGTCGAATCCATGATTCGCGATCTGATGGAGATTGCGGTCAACCAGGTCCGCGCCGAAAAGACCGCTGAAGTGCAGGAACGTGCCGCACAGATGGCCGAGGAACGCATTCTCGACATCATATTTCCGCGTCCCACCGCACAGCAGACCGAGGAAGAAGTGCAGTCGCAGACGCGGGAGAAACTGCGCGAACAGCTGCGATCCGGTAATCTCGACGAACGCATGGTCGAGATTGATACTACCGTGCAATCGTCCTCGAACATGCAGGTCTTCGGTCCGATGGGACTCGAAGATATGGGCGTGGACATACAGAATCTGCTCAGCAACATGATGCCGAAGAAGCGCAAGAAGCGGAAGGTGAGCATTGCTGAAGCGCGTGAACTGCTGCAGCAGGAAGAAGCGCAGAAGCTCGTCGATCCGGACGCCGTATCGCGGATTGCACGTGAACGCGTGCAGGACGCGGGCATCATTTTCCTCGATGAAATTGATAAAATCGCAGGTGGAAAAAGCAGCAACGGCACTGCGGACGTTTCCCGTGAAGGCGTGCAGCGCGACCTGCTTCCCATCGTCGAGGGCAGCAGCGTCAACACGAAATACGGGGTCGTCCGCACCGATCATATTCTCTTTATCGCGTCCGGCGCCTTTCATGTCTCCAAGCCCAGCGACCTGATTCCGGAAATGCAGGGACGTTTCCCGATCCGTGTCGAGCTCGACAGTCTGACGGAAGATGATTTCGTCAAGATTCTCACCATTCCAAAAAATGCGTTGCTCAAACAGTATGCGGCGCTGCTCGAAACAGAGGGACTGGAACTGCAGTTTGCCGACGACGGCATCGCGGAAATCGCACGCATTGCCGCCGAAGTAAACGAGCGCGTGGAGAATATCGGCGCCCGTCGCCTCCACACCATTCTCACGACGCTGCTCGAGCAGATTTTGTACGAAGTCCCCGATCAGATCCGGGAGAAGAAGGTCCGCGTCGATGCCGCGATGGTCGAAGAGAAGCTCGCCAGCATCGTTAAAGACCGCGATCTCAGTCAGTACATTTTATAGGTCCCGCATGTCCGATCTTTCCGCATCGTCAGCCTGGCGCAGTCTGCCATACCGCATCGGCATGACTGTCTTCACCATCGCCGGTGTCCTCTGGCTCGGAGGCATCGTCTACCGGGCGCTTATCGCCAATGAACTCTTCATTTCCGGGACACTGGATTTCGATCCTTCCATTCTCCCGGCGCAGGAGAGTATGCTGTTTCAGCTTATCGCCGCATCCTCGCTGGTTGTGATCATCGCCTATGGTGTCGCCATCATCGCAGCCGTGGTCGTGTTTCGCACGATTCCCCTGCGCTGCAAGGAACACGGCTGGCTGCTCATGGCCGCAATTCTCATCTTCATGTTCGTACCGGTGGAACTGTTCACTGCCTACCTGGACATACGCTTTATCCTGCTCTGGGAGGGAACGCGCGACATGATCGCGGCACATGGACTGGAAGCCTTCATCGATGTCCGATCCGAACTCCAGGCCACGCTGTCGCATCGCATCGGGGCACTGAGCGGACTCCCGGTCATGGCGGTGTTCTGCTATCTCACCGCGCTGATTGTGATGATATGGCAGCCGATGCGGAAAACCGTAAAGATTCCGGCGAAACAGGAGGCCTGATCATGGCGAAAATGGACAAAGAAATGATGTTGGAAGAGCTGCGTGAGACCTGCGAACAGCTCGGGTATCAGATTCGCTACGAGAAAGGGGACTTCGACGGGGGACATTGCATTCTCAAGGAGAAGCGTCTCCTCGTTGTCAACAAGAAATTCACCATCGAGCGGAAAATCAACACGGTCGCCGCGGCGCTCGGTGAACTCGGTGTCGATGCGATTTTCGTCAAACCCGCGGTACGCGAACTCATAGATCGCGAACGCGACAAACAGCAGAACGCATGAGTGCCGACGGAATGGATGTCTCCTTTATCGTACTCGGGTCGGGAACATCGCAGGGAGTGCCGGCCATCGGCTGCCACTGTGAAACCTGCAGATCATCGGATCCGCGGGATACGCGTCTTCGCGCGTCCATCCTGGTTCAGGCAGGAGAGCAACAGCTGCTGATCGACACGTCTTCCGACTTTCGCCAGCAGATGCTTCGCCACGGCGTGATACGCATCGACGCGGTGCTGTACACGCATCATCATTTTGACCACATCGGTGGTTTCGACGACCTGCGGCAATACAATTTTCTTCAGAGTGCTGAAATGCCGGTCTACGGTCTGCAGGAAACCCTCGACGAGATCCGTATCACCTTCCGCTATGCATTCGGAGAGGCAAAACAGACGGGTGGGGGACTCCCCAGTGCAAAACTCTGTGCTGTGGAAGGCGGGTCAGCGTTTACCGTTGGCGACATCGAGATTCTCCCTGTCCCGGTGATGCACGGCGTCCTTCCCATACTCGGCTACCGCATCGGCAACATGGCGTATCTGACGGACACGAACGAGATCCCGGATTCGTCGATGGCCATGCTTGAAGGACTCGACGTACTCGTTCTCGACGCCCTTCGTCATCACGCGCATCCGACCCATTTCTCCCTTGAAGAAGCCGTCGGCATGGCGCGTCGCATAGGCGCCCGGCGCACGCTGTTTACGCATATCGCGCACAATATTCAGCATGCCCGCGACTCCGTGCTCCTTCCGGAAGACATGGAATTTTCGTATGATGGACAACTGGTCACCGTATCAGAGGAACAGCCATGATTGACGCCGTCATCTTCGATCTGGACAACACGCTTGTCGACTTCATGCTCATGAAACGCAATGCTGTCGAAGCAGGCATCAGGGCCATGATTGATGCCGGACTCAAGTACAGTTTCGAAGAAGTGAACGAGGTCGTCGACCGGGTGTACGGCGAACAGGGAATCGAGTATCAGCGTGTGTTCAATCAGGTCCTCACCGAACTCACGGGGGAGGACGATCACAAGATTCTCGCAGCCGGCATCATCGGCTATCGGCGTGCGCGGGAAGCAAACCTGGTTCCGTATCCGCATGTGCACATGACGCTGTTCACGCTGGCGCGGATGGGACTCAAACTCGGCGTTGTCTCCGATGCTCCCAAGCTCGAAGCCTGGCTGCGGCTGTGCTCCCTCAACCTGCATCACATTTTCGATGCCGTGGTGACGTTTGAAGATACAGGCGAGCGCAAACCGAGTCCGATACCGTTCCAGCGCGTACTCGGATTGCTGGGTGTCAGTCCTTCGGAATCGATCATGATCGGCGACTGGGAAGAGCGCGACATCATCGGTGCCCGCGGAATCGGCATGCATACCGCATTCGCACGTTACGGAGACACGTTCAATACCGGTGACACAACGGCAGATTTCGATCTACGCTCCATACGCGATCTCATCGAAATTATCCGTGGCATGAACAGGAACAGCGCATGAGTCGGATTTACGGCATCGGTGTCGATATCGAGGAGATCCGGCGTTTCGAGGAACTGACCGGGAAGTGGGGCAGGAGGTTTGAGGAAAAGGTGTTCACGGCAGAAGAAATCGCGTACTGCGAAGGGAAGACGCTTCCCCCACAGCACTTCGCCGCGCGTTTTGCTGCAAAGGAGGCGTTCGCGAAAGCCATCGGGACAGGATGGACAGGGGCCTTTCGCTGGAGTGACGTCGAAGTGCGCAATGATGAGCTGGGGAAACCGGAGCTGCTGCTGCACAACAGCCTGCAGGAACGCTTTGGTACGATGCGGTTACACCTTTCGCTCTCGCACGGCGGCAGTTATGTAACGGCCATGGTCGTGATAGAAGATAGTGATGCGTAGTTTTTTCTTCATTATGGAGGACGGAATGCAACGTTTTTTCAAAAGTACGATGTATGTATTTACGCTGTTGTTCATTGCCGCGTCAATCGCTGCAACCGGTTGCTCGGACGATGATGGACCGGTTGATCCCGGCACGAACGACACGGGCAGCACATCCAACATGGATGAGAAAGTGCGTCCCGTCGTGTTCGTCCACGGTCAGTTTGAAGCCGGCGATCTGTACACACAGATGGCCCAGCTTTTTGCTCGCAATGGATATACCGATGCACAGCTCGACGCCATCGATCTCGTTTCCTACATCAACGGAAGTGACCCTGATGTCGCCGAAATGGCCACCCAGATCAGTGCCGCAGTCGATGCACTGATTTCCTCAAGTGGAGAGTCCCGCGTTGACATTGTTGCCCACGGGATCGGTGTGAACGCCGTCATGCATTACATCGCCAACATGCAGGGCACCGACAAACTGGCGCATGTCGTCTACACCGGCGGATTGTATGATCTCTCGCTTGCGGTGAACGGTGATGTTACTCCAGGTCCCTGCGATTACATGACCGTGCGCAGCGACGGAAGCGACGAGCTGCAGGGTGGCAACAGCACGTACGGCGAGCTCAATGGTGCGTCGAACGAGCAGATGGCCGGACTGGACAATGTCGAACTCGCCACGGATCCCGCCGTGTTCGCGAAAGTGTACAAATTCTTCACTGGCGAGAATCCTGGTCAGACTTCACTGCACGCACCGCGTCCCGGTGAGACCTATACCGTCAGCGGAAAGGTGATTGAATTCATCGACAACAGGCCCGTGCAGGGCGTGTATGTAACTGCCATCCCGATTCGTACGCTCAGCAACGGCGAAATCCAGAGGCAGATCGGCGGTTCACCTGTTGAAACCGATGCCGGGGGAAATTTCTCCTTTGACATCACACTTTCGCCGGAAACGCATTACGAATTCCGCATTCAGAATCTGAACAGCAGCTACTACGACATGCATGTCTATGTGCAGGCATTTCGTGAGAACGTCAACACGCTGCGTTTCCGCATGATCCCGCGCTCACCATCCGGCAGCCAGCCTCTTACCACACTGAGCACGGCAATGCGCACCGGTGATCACGCGAACTTCTTCGTGCATACACTCAACGAGGCCATGCAGTCGGCGGAGGACAATCTGACGCTCACGCGCTTCAACCCGGCATTTGAACCCATCGGCGAGGTTTCCGTTCTCACACCCGGCAACGCACCGGCTGCTGGCGTCAGCGCCATGGCCGGCAACACGACAGTGCTCGCCATTCTGGACTATGACATGAATCAGAGCGACGGTACAGGTCCCATCTCCGCTTCTGGAATAAACATGTTCGGCATCAACAGTTTTGATGCCTACCTGATCGGCCAGCCCTCGAATCATCAGACGCAGGTGAAATTCAACAACAGCACGCTCGGCGTGCAGAACTTCGCCTCGAAGGGCGGTGTCGGTGCTTCGAACGGCGGCTTCACACTCGTGCAATTCGAGTACTGATCCATGCAGACACGCGTCACGGAACTCTTTCAGATCCGCTATCCCGTCATCCAGGCCGGCATGGTCTGGGTGTCGGGCTGGCGGCTGGCTTCGGCCGTTTCCGAAGCAGGGGGATTGGGACTGGTCGGCGCAGGGTCGATGAAACCTGACTTGCTGCGCGAGCATATTCGCAAGGCGCTGGCAGCGACCGATGCTCCGCTGGGAGTGAACATTCCGTTACTGCGCGGAGATGCTGACGAACTCGTTTCCGCTGTCATCGAAGAAGGAATCCGCATCGTCTTCACCTCCGCTGGCCATCCCGGGAAATACCTCGAACCCATGAAGAAGGCGGGCTGTGTCGTTGCCCATGTTGTGCCATCGGTCAAACATGCACGCAAGGTCGAGAGCGTCGGCTGCGATGCCGTTGTCGCCGAAGGCTTCGAGGCGGGGGGACACAATGGCTACGAGGAGACGACGACGCTCTGTCTGATTCCCCAGGTCGCCGATGCGGTCTCCATACCTGTCATAGCAGCGGGGGGTATTGCAGATGGACGCCAGATGGCGGCTGCCATAGCCATGGGCGCAGACGGTGTGCAGGTCGGCACGCGTTTCGCTGCAACGACCGAGTCTTCCGCCCACGATGTGTTCAAGCAGAAAATCGTCGAGGCGGGTGACGGCGCGACAGTCCTCACCATGAAGAAAGTCGCTCCCGTGCGCCTCATTCGTACGCCCTTCGCGCTGCGAGCCGTCGAAGCGGAGCAGTCCGGCGCATCGGCGGAGGAACAGCGAGAGCTGCTTGGCCGCAAACGTGAGATGCTCGGCATGTTCGAGGGCAACGTCGAAGAAGGAGAGTTCGAATCGGGACAGAGCTGCGCGCTGGTCAGCGACATCCCGTCCGCTTCCGAAGTACTGCAGCGCATGCTCGGTGAATATTTCGACGCACGGCAAAGACTTTCCGCTCTCGGCGGTGAGACGCAGTCATGATTTTACCCTTGCATGCTGTCGCTGATTCCATGTAGATTTGCCTCATTATCCGTTAGCCAAGGAAATCCCCAGATGAAATCACACGCGTTGCGATCCCTGCTGCCCCTGCTGCTTGTTATCACTATGGCGGGACAGGCAAGTGCACAGGAAAATGCAGTGTTCGATTTTCTTCGTATGCCCATGAACGCCCGTGCGGCCGCACTGGGCAATACCTATCTCACCGCTCGCAACGACGCCAGCATGCTGTTCAGCAATCCGGGTGCGCTCAGTTCCATCGAGGGTCCGCAGGCCTCCGTGGGCTTTGTCAAGCATCTGCTCGATATCAATGCCGGGTATGCGGTCTATGCGCAGGAGATGAAGGACATTGGCTGGGTCAGCGCCGGTATCACGTATGTGAACTACGGCTCCTTTGACGAAACCGACAAGTTCGGCAACACGCTCGGCAGTTTCGGTGCTTCGGATCTTGCGCTGAGTCTCGGTTACGGAAACCGCACGGGGAATCTCCATTATGGCGGCGCGTTGAAAATGATCTACAGCTACATTGAAGATTACAGTGCGAGCGGAGTCGCGGTGGATGCCGGCGTTTCGTACTACATCCCGGATCAGCAGATGGTACTGGCTGCGGGTATTTTCAATGCGGGCACACAGATCAGCAGCTTCGGCGAAGAAAACGAAACGCTGCCATTCGACGTGCGTCTCGGTATCGGAAAAAAGCTCGAGCATCTCCCACTCACCGTCATGCTGAATTTCCACAAGCTCAATGAGGAAGAAGACGATTTCTTCGCACGTTTCAAGAAATTTTCCATTGGTGGAGAATTCGAACTGAGTTCCGTGCTTCTCGCGCGCGTGGGATACAACAACGAGCAGCGCAGCGAATTGAAGATCGGGAATTCGGCCAAGCTCGCCGGTTTTTCTGGCGGCTTCGGTATCCTCATCTCGAATTACGTCGTTGATTACGCGTATAATTCCTTCGGTGAAATCGGGTCCATGCATCGCTTCTCGATTTCCGCAACACTGTAGCCGGGCCGTCACCCGTGTGGAGTCCTGAAGAAAAAACGAAAATTGAAGAGCGTTCCCTGCGGAACGCTCTTCGTACGTTTATCGCGGAAGTGCGGCTTACCCCGCGGGACGTCACCCTGGTTTTCCTTGTCACCGCCGTGGCCGGAATCATCTCCAGCAAATTCGGCAGCAAACGCTTCTTTTTCGATCAGTGGTATCAGCAGCTGGGGCGTGACCCGCTGTATGAACTCTATCAGTATCTGTACTGGTTCGGCAGTGAGTTCCTCATTTATTTTCTCCTGCTTCTGCCGGTCATCCTTTTCCTGCACCGAAGAACGCTCGGGTCGTTCGGACTCGGGGTGGGGGACTGGCGTTTCGGACTAAAGGTTTCCGGGATCTTTTACCTCGTCATGTTTCCCATACTCTGGGTGGCGAGCAGTGCCGCTTCCTTTCAATCCGTCTACCCCCACGCACAGCTCGTGCGAGGCGATTGGACCCTTTTCCTCATCTACGAAGCCGCGTTCATCCTGTATTTCATCGGCTGGGAATTCATCTGGCGCGGGTACGTCCTTTTCGGTCTGCTGAAACACACCGGCGCCGCTGTTGCCGTGCTCGTGCAGATGCTGCCTTTCGTCATCCTCCATTTTGGGAAGCCCATTCCGGAAACCTTCGGGTCCATTGCGGCCGGCATCGCACTTGGCGCGCTCGGTGTGAGGACGAAATCGTTCTGGTATGCCGTGCTGCTGCACTGGAGCGTCATGCTCACCATTGACACCTTCGCAACACTGCGCTTCCGCAGCGGGGTGGAAGGCATCTCACCTGCAGATTTCCTGGCCGCGATTTCGGCACTCTTCGCCTGAATTCCTATATTTGTACATGAGTATCGTTTCAGGGACATCGCGTACCCTGCAACCGAGTGTTTCCAGTTCGATGAAGAGGTAAAAACATGCGTCTCTGTGTCAATATCGATCATTTCGCAACGCTGCGGGAAGCCCGGGGCGGACTCGAACCGGATCCGGTCACCGCAGCGCAGATATGCGAACTGCATGGGGCCGAAGGAATTGTGTGTCATCTGCGTGAGGACAGAAGACATATCAACGATCGCGACCTGCGTCTGCTCAGGGAGATGGTCAAGACGAAACTCGATCTCGAAATGGCCATTACCGATGAAATCCTGCAAATCGCTGTTGAAACGCTGCCCGACCTGGTCACTTTCGTTCCCGAAAAACGCAAGGAACTGACGACGGAATCCGGTCTCGACGTGCAGCGTGAAGCGGAGAAAGTCGCCCAGGCCGTGCGCATGATGCATGAAAACGACATCGAAGTCAGTCTCTTCGTCGATCCCATTGACGAGCAGATCGAAGCGGCTGCCGAGACGGGAGCCGATATCATCGAGATTCACACCGGAGAATTCGCCAACGCACGCAGCATGGAGGAAATGGCAGAGCATCTCGAGCGCATCAAGGCGTCCGCCGCGTTTGCCAGGACACTCGGTCTCGGCGTGAACGCCGGCCATGGCATCGATTATCATAATGTGCGCTACATCACACCGATTCGGGAAATCGAAGAGGTGAGTATAGGCCATTCGCTGGTTTCACGCGCCCTCTTTGTCGGTCTCCCCACAGCGGTGGAAGACATGGTGCGTCTCGTGCGCGGATTCTAACCGTTTTTTCTCACATTTTTCTTTAAGTACTATTGCTTTATCCGTAGTCCCTGCATATATTTGGAGACCTTTCGTCGGGTTCTTAGCTCAGTTGGTTAGAGCGCTACCTTGACATGGTAGAGGTCACAGGTTCGACTCCTGTAGAACCCACCATTCTCGCAAGAGGAAAAAATCGGAGCGCATCCGATTTTTTCGTTATACACACGCAGAGGCAGGATCAATGGCTGACATGATTCACATAACCTTCCCGAACGGCGATTCCCGAGAATTCGCCGCCGGTGTTACCGGACGCGAGGTCGCGGAGAATATCTCTGCAGGTCTTGCCCGGCAGGCCCTGGCCGTCATGGTCGACGGCAAGGTACGTGACCTGAATCAGCCGATCACGTCCGACGCGGAAGTGCGCATCCTTACCTGGAAAGACGAAGAAGGGAAGGAAGTGTACTGGCACAGCTCGAGTCATCTCATGGCGCATGCTGTGCAGAAGCTGTATCCCGGCGCAAAATTCGGCGTTGGTCCGGCGATCGATGAAGGTTTCTATTACGATATCGACGTCGACCACACGTTCACCCCCGAGGATCTCGAGAAAATCGAGAAAACCATGCTCGCTCTCGCGAAAGAGGACGATGCCTTCCAGCGCAAGGAAATCAGCAAGCAGGAAGCCCTCAGCATGTGGGGCGGGAAGGACGAGTACAAAATTGAGCTTATCGAAGGCTTTGACGAAGACGAGGAAGTCATAAGCTGCTACAGCGAGGGTGACTTTACCGATCTTTGCCGCGGTCCTCATCTGCCGTCCGCCGGGTACATCAAGTACGTCAAGTTGCTGAATGTTTCGGGCAGTTACTGGAAAGGCGATGCAAAGAACAAGCAGTTGCAGCGCATTTACGGCATCAGCTTCCCGAAGAAAAAGGAACTGGAAGAGTACATCGAGCTTCTCGAGGAAGCTCGCAAGCGTGACCATCGCAAGCTGGGCAGGGAACTCGAACTGTTCAGTTTCCATGACGTTTCTCCGGGCGCGCCGTTCTGGCTGCCGCGCGGCATGCTGCTGTTCCGTGAATTGCAGAAGCTGATTCGCGAAATGCTCGACGGGGCCGGGTACGATGAGATTCTCACCCCGATCCTCGTCAAGAAGGATCTCTGGGAGCAGTCCGGTCACTGGCAGCATTACAAAGAGAACATGTTCCTCGTTGAAGACGGGGAAGATCAGATCTACAGTCTCAAGCCGATGAACTGTCCCGAGAGCACCTACGTGTACCGCCACAAGGTGCGCAGTTATCGCGATCTGCCGCTGCGCTATTCCGAGATCGGCACCAATCATCGCAATGAACTTTCCGGTGCGCTCAACGGCATGTTCCGTGTGCGTCAGTTCCATATGGACGACGCGCATCTCTACGTGCGTCCCGATCAGATTTTCGACGAAATTACCGCACTGATGAAGCTGGTCGATCGTTTCTACAAGCTTTTCGGCTTCGAGCCGATGTATGCACTATCCACGCGTCCTGAAGACGCCATGGGTGCGCAGGAGCTGTGGGATACGGCGGAAAAGAGTCTGGCCGACGCGCTCAATGCGAACGGTATCGACTACAAACTCAATCCCGGCGACGGTGCGTTCTACGGTCCGAAAATCGACATCAGCGTACGCGATGCGCTGCGGCGTTCCTGGCAGCTTGCCACCATACAGCTGGATTTCCAGATGCCCGAGCGCTTCGAACTGGAATACATCGATGAGAACAATGAGCGGCAGCGTCCCGTCATGATTCACCGGGCCATCATGGGTTCGATGGAGCGTTTCATCGGCGTGCTCATTGAGCATTTCGGCGGGTTCTTCCCGACCTGGCTGGCTCCCGTGCAGGTTGCCGTACTTCCGATCAGCGACAACTTCCTTGACTATGCGGACGAGGTTGTTTCCACACTCTCTGCCGCAGGCATTCGTGCCGAACGTGATGCTCGGAACGAAAAGGTGGGCTACAAGATTCGCGACTGGGAAACCAAGAAGGTGCCGTATATGCTTATCGTCGGTGAAAAGGAGATGAGCAGCCGGAGCGTATCCGTGCGGCGGCATACCGAAGGCGACCTCGGTTCAAAGTCGCTTGAGGAATTCAGCAGCGAAATTCTCTCAGAAATAAAAATGAAGTCACTTTAACATTCCGGAGGCAACACGGGTACTTTTAATCGTCCCCAGAGGACAAGACGGAAGACACGCATTAACGACGAAATCACGGCGAAAGAAGTTCGTCTGATCGACGACGACGGCTCCCAGCTCGGGATCGTCTCTCCGCGCAAAGCGCTCAGCATCGCGGAGGAAAAGGAATTGGACCTTGTCGAAATCGCACCGCAGGCAGCCCCGCCTGTGTGCAAGATCATGGATTACGGCAAGTATCGCTACGAGCAGCAGAAAAAAGAAAAAGCGCTCAAGAAAAAGCAGCAAACCGTTTCCGTCAAGGAAGTGCGTTATCACCCGACTACAGACACGCATGACTTCGATTTCAAGCTTCGTCATGCGCGTCAGTTCCTGCTCGACGGGAACAAGGTGAAAGCGTCGGTTGTCTTCCGTGGCCGGCAGATGGCACATCAGGAGCTGGGGCTCGAGCTCATTCAGAAGCTCAAAGCCGCACTCGAAGATATCGCCATCGTCGAAAAGGACCCCAACATGGAAGGTCGTTCCATGATTGCCATTTTTGCCCCGGACAAAAAGAAAATATCCGACCTGGAGAAACTGGCCCAGGAAGATCTTCAGGAAGATCTTCAGGAAGAACAGGAAGATTAGGCCACTGGATCAAGTCCTGAAAAAGTTGTATATTACTTAGCTTTATAGTTCGATCGAATCCAACAAGGAGTTGCAGACATGCCCAAGATGAAAGTGAAGTCCGGCGCGAAGAAGCGTTTCAAAGTGACCGGCACGGGCAAGATCAAGCGCGTCAAAGCATACCGCAGCCATATCCTCACCAAGAAGTCGACCAAGCGCAAACGCAATCTGCGCCAGGCGACGATGGTAGACAAGGCTGATGAGAAGCGTATCAAATCGATTATCTAATACCATAGAACACAGGTGAATTCATGCCCCGTTCAACCAATAAGGTCGCTTCGCATCGTCGCAGGAAGAAAACACTGCAGCGCGCGAAGGGCATGTACGGTGCAAGCAGCAAGCTGATCTCTGTTGCTAAACACCGCGTTGACAAGTCGCTGCAATACGCATACCGCGACCGTCGCGTGAAAAAACGTACCATGCGCAGTCTCTGGATTACGCGCATCAATGCCGCCGCGCGCATGCACGGTGTCAGCTACTCGCGTCTGATTGACGGCCTGAACAAGAGCAATATTGACATCAACCGCAAAATGCTGGCGGACATCGCCATTCACGACAGCAACGCATTTGCCGAGATCGTGAAGCTGGCGACTCAGTAAACAATTCTCGACCGTATGGCGGGCATTGCATGGAGCGTCGTTCTCACATGTTGTGCCCGTTTTTTTATTTCCGCTGATCCGACAGGAGAAGGATAGTGAAAGAACGCATCGAAGCCATGCTGGAGGAGGTCCGGCAGGCGGCCAATGAATTGAAAGACACCGACGCCGTCGAACGTTACCGCATCGCGTACCTGTCCCGTAAAGGCAAAATCGCACAGATGTTCGAAGCGCTCAAAGATGTGCCGAAAGAAGAAAAACCGGCAACCGGGAAGGCGCTGAACACGCTTCGTCAGACTGCACAGCAGCTTCTTGATGCCGCTGCCGCAGCTCTGGAGCAGACATCGAAAGGTGGAACAGGCGTCGACCTGTCGCTGCCGGGCAGACGGCCGGGCAGGGGGCACATGCATATCGTTTCACAGACGGTGGATGAAATCAGTGCGATCTTTCGCCGCATGGGCTTCAGTGTCGCGGATGGACCCGAGATTGAGACAGACCATTACAATTTTGAGGCACTGAATTTTCCTGCGGATCATCCCGCACGCGATATGCAGGATACGTTCTTCCTGACCGATGATCACCTGCTGCGCACGCACACCACGCCGGTGCAGGTGCGGCTCATGGAGAAATATCAGCCGCCGATTCGTGCAATCTTCCCGGGAAAGGTGTATCGCAACGAAGTGATTTCCGCGCGCAGTCACGTGCAGTTTCATCAGGTCGACGGACTCTTTGTCGATCGCGATGTCACCTTCGCCGATCTGAAAGGCACCCTCGTCACCTTCGCGAAAATGTATTACGGCAGTGCGCTGAAATATCGTTTTCGTCCCAGCTTCTTCCCATTCACCGAGCCCAGCGCTGAAATGGATATCAGCTGCTATCTCTGCGGCGCGAAAGGCTGCCGCGTGTGCAAGCATACGGGCTGGCTGGAAATTCTCGGCTGCGGTATGGTGGATCCCAACGTCTTCGCCTCCGTCGGCGTCGACCCGGAAGAATACAGCGGCTACGCCTTTGGTATCGGTATCGAACGTACCGCCATGCTGCGGCATGGACTCGATGACATCCGCCTTCTTTTTGAAAACGACATGCGCGTCAACCATCAATTCAACTGATCATGCTTTTATCTAAGAACTGGCTGCAAAAATATGTCGAGCTTCCCGAGAGCGTGGAAGAACTCGACGCTCTGTTAACTGATGTCGGTCTTGAGGTTGAATCCATTGAAGATCGCCGCGATGCCTTCAAGAATATTGTCGTTGGTGAAGTACTCACCTGCGAGAAGCATCCGAATGCTGACAAGCTCTCGGTGTGTACCGTCGGCGACGGAGAAGGGGAGCACACCGTGGTATGCGGTGCACCTAATGTCGCTGCTGGACAAAAGGTGATTTTCGCACGCGTCGGAGCCGTGATGGACAAGCTTGGTTTCACCATCGATCGGCGGAAGCTGCGTGGTGTGGAATCTGCCGGCATGATCTGTTCAAGCTCTGAACTCGGTCTCGATGAGAATCATGATGGAATCGCCGTTCTGCCCGCATCCGCTGAACCGGGCATGCCGCTTTCCGAACATCTCTCCTACGACGATGTGATCCTGGGCATCGGCACCACGCCGAATCGCGGTGATGCACTGAGCCACATCGGTTCCGCTCGCGACATCGCGGCGGTGAAGAATACCCCGCTGCATCGTCCGCAGCCTCCCGCACTCGAAGTGCCGGATGCGATGGACTTTGAAATTACGATTGAAGCAGAAGAACTCTGTCCACGCTATTCCGCGGCGATACTCGAGGGTATCACCGTACAGGATTCACCCGACTGGCTTGCTACGGCATTGACGGCGGTGGGTATTCGTCCGATAAACAACATCGTGGACGTCACGAATTATGTCATGATGGAAATCGGACAGCCCATGCATGCCTTCGATTTTCGTCAGCTTTCCGGCAACCGCATCGTGGTGCGTCCCTCAGCCCCGGGTGAGCAATTCACGACGCTCGACGATGAAAAACATGAACTGCCGGATCAGTCGCTGCTGATCTGTGACGGTGAGAAACCTGTTGCGCTGGCCGGAGTGATGGGCGGACAGAATTCCGCGGTATCCGATGATACGACCACCATTCTCCTGGAGAGCGCGCATTTCAACGCTTCCTCCGTGCGACGCACTGCCAAGCTGCTCCAGATGTCCACCGATTCCAGCTACCGCTTCGAACGCGGTTCGGATCCTGGCATTACCGTCTGGGCATTGCAGCGTGCAGTGGAGCTGATACAGTCCACCTGCGGCGGCACGGTTCGCGGCGTCTACGACAACGTGGCCAAAGCCATTGACAAACGGGAAGTATCCCTGCGTCCCGCATTCACGAATCGCATACTCGGCATCAATATTCCCGCCGACGAACAGAAGCGCATTCTCGAAGCGCTGGATATTGAAGTGAATGATGAAGGCGAGAGCTGGCGCTGCCTGGTGCCCACATTCCGCAGCGATCTGGAACGTGAAATCGATCTCGTCGAGGAAGTCGCCCGTATTCACGGGTATGACAACATCCCCGTTCCGGGACGCATCGAAATGCATGTGGGTGATGGTTTTGACGCATCGGCCTTTCAGAACAGGCTGCGCCAGCTTCTGCTCGGCTTCGGCTGTGATGAAGTCCTTTCATCGAGTCTCGTTCCGCGTGATCACGCTGCTATCGGAGAGATGAAAGACCGTGTTGCTCTCGTTCAGAATCCCGTCAGCAAGGAGCGTCCCGCTCTTCGCACGGGGATGCTCACCTCACTGCTCGAAGCTGTAGACGTCAACATTCGCAATGGTCATCCCGCACTGCGCGTGTTTGAAATCGGCAGCGTGTTTGCAAAGGAAGGGGAGAACAGCTTCAGCGAAAAGAAAATGCTCGGCGTCGCCATCACGGGCAATGCTGTTGCGCGCGCCTGGAACGAGGATGAACGTCCCTCGGATTTCCATGATCTCAAAGGGATACTCGAAGAATTGCTCTCCGCGCTCTATCTTGACAAAGAGAGTATCTTTTACTATGATAGAACCAGTACTTTAAGTGATCAAGTTCTAACGCTTGAAGTCAAAGGAAGATATGCAGGTCAAGCTGTTGAAGTTTCTGATGCGATCCTCGCAAGATTCGGCATTGACCAGCCTGTTTACTATGCAGAGTTTGAAATAGCGGAACTGGAAGCTGCACTTCCTGACCGGCAGATGTATCGTCCCGTTCCGCGCTATCCAAGCGTCACGCGCGACCTGGCCATGGTTCTGAGTACTTCAGTGCAGGCCCGTCAGATTGAAGACGTCGTGCGTTCCGTGAATCCGGCCCATTTGCGCAGCATGCGCATCGTCGATGTGTTCACACATGAGAGCCTCGGGACGGATAAGAAAAGCGTGGCATTTACGATGAGCTTCCAGGCGGAAGATCACACGCTCACGGATGAGGAAATCAGCACGGCTGTCAATGCTGTTGTCGACGCTGCGAAAAAGGAACTCGGCGCTGAATTGCGCATTTAACGGTTTCGTTCATTCAAACGGATGTTCCGATGGTGCAAGACGACATGCCGCCGCAGGGCGGAGATGCTCAGAATCCGGTACAGCAGGCCCTGCAGGGTCTGTGGGATCGCGCCCAGAAGGCGGCGGACATGATCACAGAGCTGCGTTCTCACAACAGGGAATTGCAGGCTCGTGTTGAAGAACTTGAGACCGCCATGCGTGACCAGCAGGCGACGCTCACCGATAGAGACAACAAAGTTAAGGAGTTACAGGAAAAATCTACGACGCTCTCATCTGTTGATGTTGGCGAGGGACTTTTATATCTTTCGCCAGATGAAAGAGAGGCTTTGGAGCGTCAGATCGATGATCTGATTGCGCGCATCAACGCGCATCTCGGAACTGATACCAGATAAATAAATACGCTTTCATCCGATCGTTATTGATTGTATCCCCATACGTGTTCTGAGACATGGAATCGAAAAGCATACGAGTACGCATATACGGATCAGAGTATCCGCTCAGAGTTGACGATGAAGAACTGACCACTCGCGCAGCCGGGCATCTCGACAAGATGATGCAGGATCTGCATACGCAGATTCCTGACCAACCCCCCGTGACGCTCGCTGTGCTCTCCGCACTCAACGTCTCTGAAGAGCTTTTCCATGCCAATAAGGACAGGCAGCAACTTCACCAAAAAGTTGAACAGGAAATCCGTTCCATCAGCTCGCTTCTTGACAGGGCGATGGACGGGGACTGAGAGACGAAACGGAAGAATACCGCACTACAATCCGATCGCTGGTCGCGTTAAAAAGAACCAACACTTTTTATCTGGGAATCTGACTCTTTCCATCAATTGCAGGCCTCAATCCTCGTGATTCCGCCGCAACGGCGGTGGACAGTGGAAGCAAAAGATGTGAAGGCATTTACCCACTGTGCTTG